>DASQSO010000382.1:0-6133 GCA_035642335.1 Caulobacteraceae bacterium | reverse complement strand
GCTTGGGCCAGGGACCGCAACACCCGCTCCGGCGCGCCAGCCCCGGCCGCACCATCGAGTCCGTCAGGCGTGACCGTGCGATCGGCGCGACGCAGCCGCCAGATCGGGGAAGTTGAGCGACGCGGACGGCTGGGTCAGGATACGGCCGTCGATAATAAATGTCGGCGTTCCAGGTACGCCGATCGCGCGCGCCAGCTTGAGGTTCGAGGCGATGGCGGCGGTCAAGGCGGGGGCGTCCATGTCGCGGCGAAGCCGTGCGACATCCAAGCCGACAGCCTGCGCCACACCGAAGATCGCGGCCTCGTCCAGCCGTCCACGATACAGCATGAGCGCCTGATGGAAGGCGGCGTACTTGCCCTGTCGCGCCGCCGCCAAGGCCACGCGGCTGGCGATGATCGACTGCGGCGACAGGATCGGAAACTCTTCCACTACCAGGCGCGTGTTCCTGTCCGCCTTCAGGAATGCTTCAAGGCGAGGCTCGGCCGCTTTGCAGAACGGACAGGCATAGTCGAAGAATTCGATGATGGTGACATCGCCGCGCGGATTGCCCAGGACTTCGCTCGCCGGTCCGTGCAGCAAGGCGTCCTGGCGCTCAATGATGGCCGAGTCGCCTGGCGCGGGCGGCTGCGCGATCGCTGGCGGGGCGGTCCCTGAAAGAAGGCCGGCGGCCAGAGCAAGGACGGTGCAGATAGCGATCCGAGTCATGTGGGGCGCTCCTTGGGTCGGCGATCGCCGAGGTGAGGTTTCAATGGTGACGGGCGATGCTCGTCTCTCTGGAAAGGTGAGCAGGCATGGACGGTCACCGGCTGGATTTCGCAAGCGCTGGCATGCGCCGCGCCGGCCTGACCGCCATTTGCCGTGAGTTCAACATCGCCGAGCCTCTTGAGCAATCTAGTTAGCTTCGACCGGTTGGCGAGGAGTGTTACGGGCGTGGGCGACAAGAAAATCCGATGGGCTTGGGCAGGCCCCCCGGCGCGCACAATGGCGAGCTGTCGGACGCCGGCCTGATCGCCGCCAGGATCGCGCGAACGCCGATCGTCACCCGCCTGCCTGGCGGTGCATGGCAAGCCGACTTGGAAAGGACGAGATTCCAACCCACTTCGACATTGGGATGTTCGAAAACGGCGTTGGCCGTCATCTAGGGCGCCCTCCGAAGTCGATGACGCACATCGATCGATAAGCGCGGTGTAAGCCGCAGCTTGCGCCTGCCGCGGTGAATGCGGGGTTGAATATGTTTCGGCGATGGCCGCGGCCGGGCACATTGCTGTCAATGATGAGTTGGCGGACCGCATCGCGGGCGGAGACCGCGCCATAGGCGATGTCCTCGCCGGCCGCCATGAAGCGCGCGCCGGAGTGGCTGAACCGGTCCTCGAAGCCTGCACCAGCAGGACTGACATGGCCGGTCTGGCCGGTGGGCCCCTGTTCGCTGACATAAGCGTAAGACATCGCCTCCAGCCGCTCGTCATCTTGTAAAGGCGCGATCGGATTTTGGTGCTCCAGGAAATCTATGGCTTCCGCAACCGCCGCCTCGTCCTCATGCTCCAGAGTCGCGGAGTCACCTGATCCGCGGACTTCGCGTTGGAGCTCAATTGCGTAAGCCATAGGGCGTGTGCGCGCGAAGTTTAGCTCCGCCAGAATGCTTTGGTCCCGCGCATGCGCCGGCGCGGCCAAACTGGCGACGAGCGATATGAACAGGATTGCGCGGGATACCAGCATAGGACCCTGGAACTCGACAAGCGAAGCCCAATGGGGCCGTGCCGTCGACTGGCAACGGTCAAGGGGTTCCGGACACAACCCGTTCTCGCTTATAAAAATGACCCAAAGGCGACCGACCCGCGCCAATCTCGGACCTTCCGAGAGTCCGCCTGTGACCTCGCCCGAGCCGCGGTCTTTATGGGCACACGACCTAAGCCTTGATCGCGCTCCCGGCCATCGCCGCCAGCGCCTCTTCGCGCAGCTCGCGTTTCAGGATTTTGCCCGAGGCCGTGCGCGGCAGCGGCTCGGTCGAGACGCGGATGTAGCGGGGGACCTCGAACCGGGCGAGGTGCTCGCCGAGGAAGCCGCGCAGCGCCTCCACATCCAGGGTGGGGCTGGCGAAGATGGTGGTCCCCACCTCCTCGCCCAGCCGCTCGTCCGGCATGGCGTAGACGGCCGCCTCATGGACGTCCGGGTGCCGCAGCAGTGCCGCCTCGACCTGGCCGCAGCCGATGTTCTCGCCGCCGCGGATGATCAGGTCCTTGATGCGGTCGACGATGAACAGAAAGCCCTCGTCATCCAGGAAGGCGACGTCGCCGGTGCGGAACCAGCCGTCAACGAACACCTCGTCGTCCACCTCCGGCCGGTTCCAGTAGCCGCGAAACACCGAGGTCCCGCGCACCAGCAGTTCCCCCCGCTCGCCGGCCGGCAGCAGCGTTCCCTTGTCGTCGATCACCTTCAGGTCAAGCACGGCGGAAGAGCGGCCCGAACTGGCCGGCCGCTGCAGATAGGTCAGGCCGCCGATGCCCGTCCCGATGGCGTTGGTCTCGGTCATGCCCCAGCCGGTATTCGGCAGGGCCTTGGCGAAGGAGGCCTCGATCTGTTTGACCTGCTCGGGCGCCCGCGGCGCGCCGCCGCCGCCGACGGTCATCAGGGTCGAGAGATCGCGTTCGGTCTGCCTGGCGATGCGCACCAGGTCGCCGGTCATGGCCGCCGGCGCCACGAACGAGGTGATCTTCTCCCGCTCGATCAGGCCGGCGGCCTCGACCGGGTCCCACCTGTACATGGCGACGATCTTCCGCTGCGCCCGGTAGGACGACAGATAGACCGCGTGCGAGCCGGTGACATGGAACAGCGGCACCGCCAGGAGGGTGGCCGGCTGGACGGCCGGCGGCTCGGGCTCGACGCCCATCATCCTGGTGGCGACCAGGCCGTCCAGCTCCCAGGACATCAGGGCCGAGAGGATGTTGCGGTGGCTGGAGACCACCCCTTTCGGCCGGCCGGTGGATCCGGAGGTATAGAAGATGGTGGCCGGATCGTCCGGCGCGACGTCGGCGGCCGGCATCTCGGCCGCTTCGATCCCGTCCAGCAGGCCCCAAAGCTCGCGGCTGTCGGCATGGGTCGGCCGCACGGCGATCACCTGGATGTCCAGGTCGGCGGAGCATTCGGCCAGGCGGTCCAGCCGCTCCTGGTCGGCGAACAGCACCTTGGCGCCGCTGTCCTTAAGCCCGTATTCCATCTCCTCCGGCCGCCAGAGCGCGTTCATCGCCACGGCGATGGCGCCAAGGGAGGTCACGGCGGTGAAGGCCAAGATCCATTCCGGGAAGTTGCGCATCGAGATGCCGACCCGGTCGCCCTTGCCGACGCCGTAGTCGCGGGCCAGCAAGGCGGCGATGCGGCAGGCGTCGCGATGCGCCTCGGCGAATGTCCGGCGCTCATTCTCATAGACGATTAATTCCGCGTCGCCGCGGGTGTCGGCGAACAGCTCGCGCAGGGAGCGCGGCGCGTTCTTGAACGCCCTGACCGGCGTTTCCACCACAACGACGCGCTCCAGCTCGTGGGACTGTCCCGGCCCAGTCAGCTCGGCCAGCACCTCGTCCCGGTCAAGCGGCCGGGTCGCCGTCATTTCATCGGTCTCGCTCAACGCACTCGCTCCGTAAGGTCCGTTCGTTCTGCTCCGGGCCATGATCTCGCATCCCGAAACTCGGCTTGCAACGAACCAGCGGGCGATGGGCGCGCATTCAGGCGCCGTGGGCCGCCGCGCCCAGCGACGCCGCGGCGCCCGGCGAGCATCAGCCGAATGTGAAGACGAAGGCCTGCGCGCCGGGATCCAGAAACTGGATCTCGAACAGGTGGTCGCCGGGGGCGCCTTGCATTCGGACCAGCTGGTAGAGCCGCTGGCTGGTGATGAGACCGAGCCCCTCGGCGTCCGTATCGACGCCGTGATTGGCGCCGGGCGCCTTGCCGTCGATCACCACCCTGAACCGCACGGGCTTGCCGGCCGTGGCCGGCCCGAGCACCAGGTGCAGGTCGCGGGCGCGGAAGCGGTAGCGGATCGCGCCACCGGCGGTGTTCAGTGTCGCCTGCTGCGGCCCCACGGTCCAGTTGCCGACCAAGCCCCAGGCGTTCAGCTCGAGGTCGGTCGGCGTGGAATAGGTGTGGGCCATGTCATCGAACGGGTTGCCTGGCAAGATGAAGAAGCCGGCTGCGTCGTAGCCGATATAGGTCTCGGGCGAGCCGACCATGGCCGGGTTGGAGGCCGCCTCGGCGCCTTGGCCGGCCACCGCCACGACGCCGCCGGGCACGGTTTTGCGCCCGGCCTCGGCCAGCAGCATCTGGATGATCCTTTCCGACTGGGCGTAGTCGCCCTCGCCGAATTGGTGGGCGCGGACCCGCCCCGTCGCATCGATGAAATAGTGCGCCGGCCAGGAGTGGTTGTGGAAAGCGCGCCAGATCACGTGGTGGTCGTCGACGGCCACCGGATAGGTGACGTGCAGGTCGGCGACCGCTTTACGCACATTGCCCACGTCGTGTTCGAAGGCGAACTCGGGCGTGTGCACGCCGATCACCACCAGACCCTGATCCTTGTACTTCTCGGCCCAGGCCTCGACGTAGGGCAGCGCGCGCAGGCAGTTGATGCAGGAATAGGTCCAGAAATCGACCACCACCACCTTGCCGCGCAGGGATTGCGCCGTCAGTGGCGGGGAGTTGATCCAGGCGTCCGCGCCGCTCAGCGAGGCCAGCCGGCCATCGACCATCAGGCCCTTGTCGGCCCCGCGATCAACCGGCGCCCTTTCCACCAGCGCCTCCTCCAGGCCGCTGGTGTCGGCCAGCGACAGCTTGGACAGAATGCCGGTGTCCAGGCCGAAACCGATAGCGACCACCCCCGCCAGCACCGCGACGCCCAGGCCGCGCCGGATCCATTCGCCAGCCCCCAGCGAGCGCTTCATGGCCACGAACACCCGTCCGCCGACTGCCAGAGCCAGGGCCAGCGAGGTGGCCGCGCCCAAGGCGTAGGCCAGCAGCAGCAGCGAAGTCCCGACGCTGGCGCCTTCCAGCGCCGCGCCGGTGAGGATGACCCCGAGGATCGGACCTGCGCACGGCGCCCACAGCAGGCCGGTGGCGATGCCCAAAAGGAAGGAGGGCCCGATCGAAGAGCCCGCTCGCTCGGCGCCGTCGGCCCGTTCCGAAAGCCGGCCGCCCAGGGCCACGAGCGGCCGGGTCAGCCGGTCGGCCAGGGCGGGAAACAGCAAGGTGATCCCGAACAGCGCCATGATCGCCAGCGCCACATCGCGGCCGTAGGTGTTGGCCCGCACCGCCCAGCCGCCGCCGACCGCCGCCAGGCTCGCCACCACCGCGAAGGTCAGCGCCATGCCGACCAGGAGCGGCAGGCCGCCGCGCACAAAACCCTTTTCGGCGCGCGCGAACACGAAGGGCAGCACCGGCAGGATGCAGGGGCTGACGATGGTCAGGGCGCCGCCCAGATAGGCCAGCAGGAAGAGCAGCATGGTGAGGGTCGCCTATCGAGTCTTCAGCCGGACGCCAGAACGCGCTCGCCATTCTACGCTGACTACGCGGAAACCGGCGCCGGGGTTACGCGGCGGCCGGCGACCGAATAGGATTGAGGCGAGACCACCGTTTTCAAACAAAATCATAGGAAGGCGCACATTATGAAATACGTCCGCATGGGGACCACGGGGACGCAGGTTTCGCGGCTCTGCCTTGGCTGCATGAGCTTCGGCGCGATGGCCGACTGGACCCTGAACGAGGACGCCAGCCTGCCGATCGTGCGCAAGGCGGTCGAGGCGGGCATCAATTTCTTCGACACCGCCGACGTCTATTCCAGGGGCCAGAGCGAGGAGATTCTCGGCCGCTCGCTTAAGGAACTGGCCGTCAGGCGCGACGAGTCCGTCATCGCCACCAAGGTCTTCATCCCCATGGGTCGCGGCCCCAATCGCGGCGGGCTGTCGCGCAAGCACATCATGCAGTCGATCGACGCCAGCCTGAAGCGGCTGGGGGTGGACTATGTCGACCTCTACCAGATTCACCGCTTCGACTATCAGACGCCGATGGACGAGACGATCGAGGCTCTCGACGACGTGGTGAAGGCCGGCAAGGCGCTCTACATCGGCGCCAGCTCGATGTTCGCCTACCAGTT
>DASQSO010000381.1:0-3576 GCA_035642335.1 Caulobacteraceae bacterium | reverse complement strand
ATCGCCGAGTTGAAGCCGCCCGCGAGGCCGCGGTCGGAGGTCGCCACCACCAGCAGATGGCGGCGGTCAGACCCCGTGCCGGCCAGCAGCTTGGGCGCGCCGTCGCCGGACACGCCGGCCGCCAGGTTGGCGATCACCGCGGCCATGCGCTGAGCGTAGGGACGCGCGTTCTGAGCGGCCTCCTGCGTCATGCGCAGTTTCGCCGCCGCCACCATCTGCAAGGCTTTGGTGATCTTCTGGGTCGCCTTGACGCTGGCGATCCTGTTGCGAAGGTCCTTGAGGCTGGCCAAGGCTTAAGGGTCCCCTAGGCGAAGGTCGCGGTGAAGGCGTCGAGCGCCGCCTTCAGCTCAGCCTCGAGGGTCTCGTCCAGGGCCTTCTTGGCGCGGATCGCGTCGAGCATGGGCCGGTGGTCGGCATGCAGCCGAGCCAGCAGTTCGGCCTGGTAACGGACCACGGCCGAGGCCGGGATGCCGTCCAGATAGCCGCGCGTGCCGGCATAGAGCGAGCAGACCTGCTCGTCGATCGATTGCGGCGCGTATTGCGATTGCTTCAAAAGCTCGGTCAGGCGCTCGCCGCGGGCCAGCTGGCGCTGGGTGGCGGCGTCCAGGTCGGAGCCGAACTTGGCGAAAGCGGCCATTTCCCGATACTGGGCCAGCTCGCTCTTCAACGGGCCGGCGGCCTGCTTCATCGCCTTCACCTGGGCGCTGCCGCCCACCCGGCTGACCGAGATGCCGATGTTCATGGCCGGCCGGACGCCCTGATAGAACAGGTCGCTTTCCAGGAAGATCTGGCCGTCGGTGATCGAGATCACATTGGTCGGGATATAGGCCGAGACGTCGTTGGCCTGGGTCTCGATGATCGGCAGCGCCGTCAGCGAGCCGCCGCCGAACTCGTCGCTGAGCTTGGCCGCGCGCTCCAGAAGCCGCGAGTGCAGATAGAAGACGTCGCCCGGATAGGCTTCGCGGCCCGGCGGGCGGCGCAACAGCAGCGACATCTGCCGATAGGCGACGGCCTGCTTGGAAAGGTCGTCATAGATGATCAGAGCGTGCATGCCGTTGTCGCGGAACCACTCGCCCATGGCGCAGCCCGAGAAGGCCGACAGGAACTGCAGCGGCGCCGGCTCGGACGCGGTGGCGGCGACCACGATGGTGTAGTCCAGCGCGCCGCGCTCCTCGAGCGTCTTGACGATCTGGGCCACGGTCGAGCGCTTCTGCCCGATGGCCACATAGATGCAGTAGAGCTTCTCGTTCTCGTTGTCGGATTGGTTGACCAGCTTCTGGTTCAGGATGGTGTCGACCGCGATGGCGGTCTTGCCGGTCTGACGGTCGCCGATGATCAGTTCGCGCTGGCCGCGGCCGATCGGGGTCAGAGAATCGACCACCTTCAGGCCGGTGTACATCGGCTCGTGCACCGACTTGCGCGGAATGATGCCGGGCGCCTTGACATCGACGCGGCGCCGTTCGGCGACATCGGTGATCGGTCCCTTGCCGTCGATCGGGTTGCCGAGCGGATCAACCACCCGGCCGAGCAGGCCCTTGCCGACTGGCACGTCGACGATCTCGTTCAGCCGGCGAACCTCGTCGCCCTCGCTGATCGCCCGGTCGTCGCCGAAGATGACGATGCCGACATTGTCCCGTTCCAGGTTCAGCGCCATGCCTTTGACGCCAGCCTTGGGGAACTCGACCATTTCGCCGGACTGGACGCTGTCGAGGCCGAACACCCGGGCAATGCCGTCGCCGACCGACAGCACCTGGCCGATGTCGGAGACGTCGGCCTCTTCGCCGAAATTGGCGATCTGGGATTTGAGGATGGCCGATACCTCGGCGGCGCGAATGTCCATGGCTACGCTCTCTTCAGGGCGAATTTGAGGGAGTCGAGCTTCGACTTCAGCGAAGCATCGAAAAGACGCGAGCCCACGCGCACCTTGATGCCGCCGAGGATGGCGGGGTCGACGCGGGTCTCGATTTCGGGGTCCTTGCCCAGGGCCTGGCGCAGCGCCGCGGCGAGGCCGGTGGTCTGGGTCGGGCTGAGCGGGATGGCGGTGGTCACCTCGGCCGAGACGACACCGCGGTATTCCGCCGCCATGGCCTCGAAGGCGGTGATCACGTCGCGCAGCGACGAGGCGCGGCGCTGTTCGGCCAGAAGGCCGAGGAATTTCTTGGTGAGCGGATGAAATCCGGCGCGATCGGCGATGGCGGCAAGGCCCTTGCCCTTGGCCTCGGCGTCGAACACCGGCGAGGCTAGCAGGATGCGCAGGTCGGCGCTCTCGGCGATCATCGCCTTCATCGACTTCAGATCGGCGCCGACGGCGGCGATTTCACGCGCCTCTCTCGCCAGATCGAACAGGGCCGATGCATAGCGCGCGCCCACCTCGCCAGCCTTGGAATCGTTGGCCACTCTTCTGGTCCGCCAATTTTAAATCCGCGAGCCGCCGGCGAGATCCCGCGAGCGGCCTAGAAAGGCTTGATTGCGCTTGGAAAAGCACGCGTGCCAACAGGCCCTACAAAAGCCCCCGGCCCGAAGCCGCGCGCCTGATAGCACGCCCTATTTTGCGTCGCAACCAAGCCCAGGGCGGGGGTGGGGATCGGTTTGGACTCTTCCGCGGCGTCAGCGGAAATCGCGCTTTCTCCCGCGACCGCAGCAAGAGTGCTTTATTCGACCGGCGCCCCGGCCAGCAGCCGGGCCTTCAGCGCCGCCAGCGCCTTGTCATCCACGCGCAGACCTTCGCGCAGGTAGTTGTCGAAGGAGCCGTAGCGGCGGTCGACCTCGTCGAAGCCCGCCTGCAGGTATGCGGCGCGCACGCTCATGATCGGGGCCATGCGCGCGGCGGCGGCCGGCGGCATTGCGGCGAATATCGCCCGGTTCTTGTCTGCCAGATAGGTGTTGCTGGCCAGGTAGTCGGCCATCACCGCGGCCCGCGGCACGCCGAGGGCGGTGAGCAGCACCGCCGTCGCCCAGCCGGTGCGGTCCTTGCCGGCGGAGCAGTGATAGACCACCGCGCCAGACGCCGTCGGCAACCGCGAGAAGAGGCCGGTATAGGAGGCCCGGGCGCTGGGCAGGGAGACGAACTGCCGGTTGGCGTCGGCCAGGAAATCGGCGGCTCCGGCGGCGTCGGTGATCTTGTCGTAGCTCGGCGGCGCGTCGGCCAGCACGTCCTCGACCAGCCCCGCCGCGCCGGGCGGCAGGCGGTCGGGGCCGCGGGTGCGCTCCTTCAGGGTGCGGAAATCCACCACCAGCAACGGCGTCAGCCTGGCCAGGGTCGCCAGGTCGGCGTCGCTCAGTTTGTCGAGCTCGTCGGAACGGTAGACCAGCCCCATCCGCACCCAGCGGCCGTCGGCGGTGCGATAGCCGCCGATATCGCGGAAATTCGGCGCGCTCTTCAGGTGCAGGCCGCGGTCGGCGGTGACCAGCGGCGCGCCGTGCGCCGGCCGCAGCTCGAAATACCAGTGGTCGGCGCTCGGCAAATCCGCGACCGTGATCTGGCCGCTCGACGCGCCGCGCCCGACGCGGCGGCCCAGGCCCTCCGGCCCGTTCGCCGCGGGCGCGGCGCGGGCATACACCTCCACCGCCCCCGCC
>DASQSO010000380.1:0-3140 GCA_035642335.1 Caulobacteraceae bacterium | reverse complement strand
CCGTAGGCCGAGACGATGCCGGCGGTCGCCGTATTGCCGAGGCCATAGGGATTGCCGATGGCGATCACCCAGTCGCCGACGCGCGGCTTGGCGGAGTTTTCGAAATTGACGTAGGGAAAGTCGTTGCCATCGACCTTGATCACCGCGAGGTCGGTCGCCTCATCATGGCCGATGATACGGGCCGGCAGGATGCGCCCATCCTTCAACGTCACCTTAATGTCCTCGGCGTTCTCGACGACGTGATTGTTGGTGACCACATAGCCGTCAGCCGAGATGAAGAAGCCGGAGCCTTGGGATTCGGCCTTGGGCGAGGTCGGCTTTCCACCGCCGCTGTCGTCGCCGTCGCCGTCATCCCCGCCGTCGCCCTTGGGTTCGATATTGGGGACGGCGAAGCCCGGGATGCCCTGCAATTCGCCCGCGGTCAGGTGCGTGGTCACCTCGATCGAAACCACGGCCGGCGCGACCTTTTCGAAGATGTCGGCGAAGGACAGCGGCGCGCCGGGCGGCGGCGAGAAGATGGTGGCCGTAGAGATCGGCGTCGTCGGAAGGCGGGTCACGCCCATCGAACCGGGCGTCCAGCGGACGCCGCCGCCGGCGAGAGCGGCCGCGGCGACGCCCGCAACGGAGACGCCGATGATGAGGGCGGATTTCAGAGAGGCCATAGTCGAAAAAATCCTTGTATTCGGGCCATGCGGATAAGGGCGCGAATGCGTCGCTGTAAACCTAGGCGTGAGACGCAACGGCGCCAATGGTTCGGCACGTGTTTCAGCCGATCATAGGCGTTTTCGGGGACGCAACTGTGGCGCAACCATGGCCGCCGGCTCAATTGTCGGTCAGCGCCGCGAGGCGCGCCTTCTCAGGCTCGCTCAACTCGTCGCTTTCCAGGGCCTCCGGCCGCCGGCGCACCAGCACGACGCCGGCGCCGAGGACCACCACCAGGAACGGCGTCAGCCACAGCGCGGCGTTGCCCGGCGAGAAGCGGGGCCTGAGCAGAATGAACTCGCCGTAGCGGCTGACCAGATAGGCTTTAATGTCGGCGTCGCTGGCCCCGGCGGCCACCCGCTGGCGCACCACCTGGCGCAGGTCGCGGGCCAGGTCGGCGTCGGACTCGTCGATCGACTCGCTCTGGCAGACCACGCAACGGACCTCGCGGAACAGCGTCCGGGCGCGGGCCTCCTGGTCAGGGTTCTTCAGTTGGTCTGCCGGATCGGCGGCGGCGCCGGCGAGACAGAATACCGCACCCGCGACGGCCAGCCAGCACCGCGGGCTCATTCCGCCGGCTCCGGTACGGCCGTCGCCGCCGCGACAGCCCGGCGCGGCAGGCCGAAACGCAGGCGGCGGTCGGACAGCGAAACGCCGCCGCCGAAGGCCATCAGCAAGGGTCCTAAGAAGATCAGCCGCACCCAGGGGTTCCAATAGGCGCGGATCAGCCAGGTCGGCTGGCCGCCCGCGCCGGTGCGCGGCTCGCCAAGCACCAGATAAAGGTCGCTCAGGCCCCGCACGCAGATGGTCACCCTTGAGGTGGTCTGCTGGCTGGCCGGGTAGAAGCGTCGCTCCGGCGCCGCCTGGCAGACCGGCGCGCCATTGCGCGTCACGGCCAGCGTCGCCCGCTGGGCGGTATAGTTGGCGCCGTCGACATCGCCGACCTTGCTGAGGGCCATCTGGTAGCCGGCCACGCCCATGCTGTCGCCGAGGCCCAGCACCTTGGCCGCCTCGATGCGACCACTCGATTCCATCGTCGCGCCAATGATGAAGAGGCCAAGGCCGATGTGGGCGAGGGTCATGCCCCAGGCGCCGCGCGGCAATTGGAGCAAGCGGCGCCAGACCTCGCCGGCCCTGGCGCCGCCGCCGCGGGCGCGCTGGGCCAGTTCGGTAAGGGTTCCGGCGATCAGCCAGACGCCTAGGGCAAGGCCGGCGGCCGTGATCGCCTGCCCCGGCCGCGCCAGGACGAACGAGGCGATGGCGGTAGCGACCGCGAGGCCGGCGGCGACTCCGAGTCGCTGCATGGCGCCTTTCAGGTCGGCGCGCTTCCACGGCATCAAGGGCGCGATCGGCAGGATGACCAGCGCCGCGGCCATGATCGGCGCGAAGGTGCGGTTGAAATAGGGCGCCCCAACCGACACCGCGTCGCCGCTAAGCGCCTGGCGGATCAGCGGAAAGAGCGTGCCGAACAGCACCGCCGCGGTCGCCGCGGCGATGAAGAGGTTGTTCAGCACCAGCGCCCCCTCGCGGCTGATCGGCGCGAAGAGGCCGCCGGGGCTTAGGCCGGGCGCGCGCCAGGCGAAGACCGCGAAACCCGCGCCGGCCGCCACGCCCAGGATGATCAGCAAGAGGATCCCCCGCGCCGCATCGATGGCGAAGGCGTGCACCGAGGTCAGCACGCCGGAGCGGACCAGGAAGGCCCCCAGCATGGAGAAGGTGAAGGCGACCAATCCCAAGAACACCGTCCATCCGGCCAGGGCGCCGCGCTTTTCCGTCACCGTCGCCGAGTGCAAGAGGGCGGTCGCCGCCAGCCACGGCATGAAGCTGGCGTTTTCCACCGGATCCCACGCCCACCAGCCGCCCCAGCCCAGCACATAGTAGGACCAGAAGGAGCCCAGCATGATGCCGATGGTCAGAAGGCTCCAGGCGGCCAGCGCCCAGGGCCGCACCCAGCGCGCCCAGGCGGCGTCGACGCGTCCCTCGATCAGCGTGGCCAGGGCCAGCGAGAACACCACCGACATGCCGACATAACCGGCATAGAGAAACGGCGGATGGATGGCCAGGTACGGGTCCTGCAGCAGCGGATTGAGCGAGCGGCCCTCCACCGGCGGATCGGCCAGCCGCATCAAGGGGTTGGACGCGAACACAGTGTAGCCGAGGAAGAGCACGCCGAGGCAGCCCTGCACCGCGACGGCGCTGGATTTCAGCCGCGCCGGCAGGCCGGCGGCGGCGAGCGCCATCACCGCACCGTAGCCGGTAAGCGCCAGGCACCAGAGCAGCATCGAGCCCTCGTGGCTGCCCCAGACCCCGGTGATCTTGTAGAACAGCGGCTTGGCGGAATGCGAGTTCTGCGCCACGTTGGCGACCGAGAAGTCCGAGGTCACGAAGGCGTACATCAGACTTAAGAACGCGACCGTCGTGCAGAGAAAGGCGCCGGC
>DASQSO010000379.1:0-7328 GCA_035642335.1 Caulobacteraceae bacterium | reverse complement strand
CGCCGCCATCGCGACCACTGGCGCCAGGGGAAAGAGCGGCATGCGATAGGCGCCGTGGTCGGTCGAGCCGTTGACGCGTCCGGCGACCGCCGCCGCCGACACCCCGGCATAGACGACGACGACGCCCGTGCCGGTCAGCATCACCAGCATGTCCAGATTGAGCAGGCAGCAGGCCCCCGTCACCGCGCCCATGATCAGGCAGGAGATCCAGGGCGAGTTGAACCGCGGGTGCAGCGTCGTCAGCGCCCGGTTCACCAGCCCCGGCCAGACCCGGTCGCGGCCGCTGGCATAGAGCTGGCGGGCGTTGATCAGGGCGATGGCGATCATGGCGTTGATGATGGCGAAGGCGACGCCCAGGCTCACGGCCTTGGCCAGCAGCGGCCCACCGTCCGCCGAGATGAAGGCGGCCAGCGGCGTCTCGGCGCTTAAGACCGCGTTCAGATCGCCGGCGCCGACCATGGCCGCCAGGATCGGCGCGAACTCGGCGACCACGGCGATCCCCAGCGACCAGAACACCACCCAGGGCAGCCGCGTTCGCGCCTCAACCATCTCCTCGCCGAAAAAGACCGCCCCGCCGTAGCCGTTATAAGCGTAGATGGCCGCCGCCGAGGCGAGGCCAATGGCCGCCCAGGAGCTGGGCGCCAGATGCCCGCCGGCCAGCATTATCGGGTGCAGGACGACAGCGCCAAGACCCCGCCGCGGCTGGATGAAGCCCAGCGCCACCAGCACGCCCAGCGCCAGCAGCTCCACCAAAAGGAAGACGCCGGTGATCACCGCATTGACCCGCACGTTCAGGATCGAGATCACCGTCACGATGGCGGTAGCGACCAGGGCGACTGGCAGGATCGGCAGGCTCGGGACCACCACGCCCAGATATTCCGCCAGCCCTAGCGCCGTCACCGCCTGGCCGACCGCGCCGCCGAAGATGTTCAGCCCCAGGGCCATGAACCCATAGGATGGCCCGAGCGCGCGCCCGATCATGGAATATTCGCCGCCGGTGAGCGGAAAGGCCGAGGACAGCTCGGCGTAGACATAGGCCGTGGCCAGGCCCAACACGGCGGCGGCGGCGAAGCAGATCACCGCCCCGGTCCCCGCCTGGCGGATCACGTCTGAGCCCATGATGAACACCGACGCCGCCGGCGTGATGCCCGACAGGGTGATCAGCAGCGTCGCCAGCCGGTGCAGGCTGCGCTGAAACGGCGGCGCGACGCCGTCACCATCATTCAAGACCAAGCGCCCGCCGTCCCCTTAAAGATTTGCTCCCCGCCCACATTCACGGATTTGACGCCGCCGCCAAGACGCTTAAGACCGTCGCCTCCCGATCCCGGATCGGGCATAAACCGCCGCGACGCCGGTTTAGCTCAGTCGGTAGAGCAGCTGATTTGTAATCAGAAGGTCGCTGGTTCGATTCCGGCAACCGGCGCCAGATCAACGGCGAAGGCGCGCGACTTGGGCAGAGGTCGAAATATTCACCCGACAAGCCTGAATTGGGCGCGCTTGAGTCTGGACGACAACGCGCCAGGCGATCAGCGATGAAGTTCGCGGTGATCGGCGCCGGAGCGATCGGCGGCTTTCTCGGCGCCCGGCTTGCACTGGCCGGCGAGGACGTGACCTTCGTCGCCCGCGGCGCCAACCTCGAGGCGATCCGCCGCAACGGCTTCAGGCTGATCGAAGAGGACGGGACCGAGCGGCTGGCGACCTCGGCGAAGGCGCGGGCGATCGACGAACCCGGCGCCTACGACGTGATCTTCCTGGCGGTCAAAGCCCAGCAGGTCGCAGGGCTGGCCAGGGATCTCTCAGGTTTGCTCGGACCGGAGACGGAGGTGGTGACGCTGCAGAACGGCGTTCCCTGGTGGTTTTTCTACAAGTTGGGCGGCCCGTATGAGGGCCGGCAAATTCACGTCACCGACCCCGACGGCGTCATCGCCGCCAACATCGCCCCAGAGCGCATCATCGGCGCCGTGGTCTATCCGGCCGCCGAGTTGACCGCGCCCGGCGTTGTCAAGGTGGTCGAGGGCGACCGGTTCACGCTTGGCGAGCCGGACGGCGCCAAGTCCGACCGCGTCCGGGCCGTCTCGGAGGCGCTGACCCGCGGCGGGCTCAAGGCGCCGGTGTCCAGCGACATCCGCGCCGAGATCTGGCTGAAGCTGTGGGGCAACGTGGCGTTCAACCCGGTCAGCGCGCTGACCCACGCCACGCTCGCCGACATCTGCCGGTTCCCGCCCACCCGCGCGCTGGCCGCGGCCATGATGGCCGAAGCTCAGGTCGTGGCCGAGAAGCTGGGCGTGCGCGTACGCATCTCGATCGACCGGCGGATCGCGGGCGCCGGGGCGGTGGGCGCTCACAAGACCAGCATGTTGCAGGACGTGGAGGCCGGCCGGCCCCTGGAGTTGGAGACCCTGGTGGGGTCGGTGGTCGAGCTTGCCCGCCTTACCGAAACGCCAACTCCGGCGATCGACGCGGTCTATGCCTGCGCGAGCCTGCTCGCTAAGACGCTCGGTGATGCCGACGGGCGCCTCGCCATCGCGCCTCGCGGCTAACACTCGTCCCCCTAAGCGAACATTCATGACCTCCGCCGTGACCATCAAAGAGCTTCTCGCCAAGGGCGGCGACGGCGACGTCGCCATCACCGCGCCCGCCGCTGTTCCGCTCACCTTCAAGGGTCTGCGCGAGCAGGTGGACGAAACCATCGCCGCCATGAACCGGCTCGGCATCGGCCGCGGCGACCGCGTCGCTATCGTGCTGCCGAACGGGCCGGAGATGGCTGTCGCCTTTCTCGGCATCGCCGCCGGCGCCGCGTCGGCGCCGCTCAATCCGCAATATCGCGCCGACGAGTTCGAGTTCTACCTGACCGATCTCAACGCCAAGGCCCTGGTGGTCGAGGCCGGCGCCGATACGCCCGCGACCCAGGTCGCGGCGAGGCTGGGCGTTCCGGTGATCTCGCTCAAGGCGACGCCGCGAAAGGGCGCTGGGCGCTTCGTGCTGGATGCGGATATCGCCCGGCCGGACGCACCCGCGGCGCCCGACCCGGCTGTCTCGTCCGACGTCGCCCTGGTGCTGCACACGTCGGGCACCACGTCGCGGCCCAAGATCGTGCCTTTGACTCAGGCGAACGTCTGCGCCAGCGCCCGCAATGTCACCCGCACGCTTGCCCTGACCGTGTCCGATCGCGGCCTGGTCATCATGCCGCTGTTCCACATCCATGGTCTGATCGCCGGCGTCCTGGCGCCGCTTTCCGTGGGCGGATCGATCTACTGCGCGCCGGGCTTCAACGCCCTGAAGGTGTTTGGCTGGATCGAGGAGGCCAGACCGACCTGGTATACGGCCGTGCCGACAATGCATCAGATCATCCTGGCTCGCGCCGGCCATAACGCGGCGACGATCGCGGCCAATCCCTTGCGCTTCATCCGCTCCTCCTCCGCCTCGCTGCCGCCGCAAGTGCTGGCGGAGCTGGAATCGACATTCGGCACGCGGGTCATCGAAAGCTATGGCATGACCGAGGCCGCCCACCAGATGACCAGCAACCTGCTCGCGCCCGGCGCCCGCAAGCCTGGCGCCGTGGGTGTCGCCGCCGGGCCGGAGGTCGCCATTATGGACGAGGCCGGACGTTTGCTCGCCCAGGGCGAAACCGGCGAGATCGTCATCCGCGGGGATAACGTCACCCCTGGCTACGAGAACAATCCCGACGCCAACGCTCAGGCCCTCTCGCGGGGTTGGTTTCGAACGGGCGACCAGGGTCGGATGGATGAGGACGGGTTTCTCACCATCACCGGGCGACTGAAGGAGATCATCAGTCGCGGCGGCGAGAAGATCTCGCCGCGCGAGGTCGATGAGGTGCTGATGGACCATCCGGCGGTGATGCAGGTGGTCACCTTCGCCATTCCACACGACAAGTTAGGTGAAGAGGTCGCCGCGGCCGTCGTGGTTCGCGAGGGCAGCACGGTGACCGAGCGGGCGCTGCGCGATTTCGTCGCCGCCCGGCTCGCCGACTTCAAGACGCCGCGAAAGATCGTTTTCCTTAACGAGATTCCGAAGGGTGCAACCGGCAAGCTGCAACGCATTGGACTGGCGCAGAAGCTCGGATTGTAGCGTCGCCGCCGATCGCGCGCGCCCAAAGCACGCCGCCGGACGTGGACACCGCGCTCCTATTGGAGCTTCGGCCTCGGACAAGACGCATATCCTATAAAGAAGGCCGCGCCGCCACTTGGGACCAGAATGTCGCCCAGATCGGCGTCCCAGATAGAGACACCCGCGCCGGGTGGATATCCAGCCACCGAACCCATGGCCGCAATACTATAGACCCGGCCGGCTCGCGCTCTTTCGATATCAGCGCCGACAGTGGATTACAGTTGCGCGGTCGACTATCTTCGCCCGCCAGCAGACACGCTCTTGATATTATGGCACGATTTGATACGAGCGATGTTTCATCGAAATCGACAATCATCCGCGCGAGGAAACTAGATGTCCGAGAACAGCGACAAGCTCAGGGAACTGGTTGCGGAAGTCGCCGCCGCCTATTTTTCGAATTCGCACGTCAGTGTGGGTGAAATCCCGAGCGTGGTGACGCAGATTGCGGCCAGTCTGTCGGCGGTCGGCGACGAAACATCGGGAGAGCAAGGCGAGGCCGAGCCGGCCGCCGCTCAACCCAAACTCACCCCGGCCCAGGTCCGCAAATCGGTCACCAACGACGGCCTGATCAGTTTCGAGGACGGCCGCGGATACAAGACGCTGAAGCGGCACCTGTCGGTGCGCGGCCTTACCCCGGCGGCCTATCGCGAAAAGTGGGGCCTGCCCCGCGACTACCCGATGGTGGCGCCCAGCTACAGCGCCAAGCGCTCGGCCCTGGCCAAATCGCTCGGACTCGGCCAGCAGGGCGTCCCTCGCGTGCGCAAGGCCGTCGCCACCCCCAGAAAGATCGCCGCCAAGCCCAAGGCCTGACTCCAGGCCAGGACGACCCTGGTCCAGCCCAAGGGCTGAAGGCTTCAGCGATCCAACCCGGTCGCCAGCGCGATCGCCCAACAGCCGACGTCTTCAACCTCATCGGTGGCTCACCGCCCTCAGCCTGGAATGCAAACCCTGCACGAGAGGCAGAAGAACGGCCAGCTACCGGCCAGGGTTCAGCCCCCGGTCACAGGTGTGCCCACGTATCCAGGCAGGCCCACGTAAGAGCGACGCAGCGAAACCGATTGCAATACGCCATGGGGGCCGGGCCAGAGGCTAAGGTTCCAGTAAACCTCTCCCAGGTCTCCCCCCGGGGGCCTCGCGTTGATGAAGAAGTCGCAGTTGACGACGCCGTCCTGCCTGTGCCCGTCATGGCAGGCCATAACCGCTCGCTCGACTCGCGTAATCGCCTCGTTCATCGGCAGTCCGCGCGGCAGAGCTTGCGCCACGAAGTCCTGCGCCAGGCGCATTCCCTCGTCATTTGGCAGGAACTCCGCCTGCGGAAAGGTGAATCGTCTCAGATCCCGCGCGGCGGCCGGGCTGGCGAGCGCCGCGGCCAAGCCGAGGGCCATCGCCGTCCGGCATGCGTCCTTTAAAGGGGTATTCATCAGGGTCACCTCCATAGGTGAGCTTGTCCCTCGGCCGCGATATTAGGCGCTGCGGGCCGGCCTGGAAGTGAATTTGCTTTCATGCGTCGCCGGCCCGCCAACTTGCGCTAGGCGAGTTGCGATAGCCATGCCTCGATGGGATCGATCGCCCGCTCGCGGCCAGCGAAGGGCCCAGAATATCGCGAGAGATCAAACTCGAGTCCCTACAACGTCGATTTGCTGTCCCCCCATCTCAAAGACGAGGTGGTGCGCCAGAAGTCGAGCAGCTTGCCGCGAAACCGCCGCAGCCAGAGCGCGGCGTCGGGGCCAGCGGCGCAAGGTCCTGGGCGGCGCCTCCCGACAGCCAGCGATCAGTCGGGCGCGATGGGGCCGCGCCCCTCCCGCACCCGCCGCTAGAACGACTTCGGCAGGTCGAGCACGTGGGTGGCCACGTGCGAGAGGATCAGGTTGGTCGAGATCGGGGCCACCTGGTAGAGCCGGGTCTCGCGGAACTTGCGCTCGATGTCGTAGGCCTCGGCGAAACCGAAGCCGCCGTGGGTCTGCAGCGCCATGTCGGCGGCGTACCAGGAGGCTTCCGAGGCGGTGAGCTTGGCCATGTTGGCCTCGGTCCCGCAGGGCTGGCCGGCCTCGAACAGTTCGGCGGCGCGGTCGACCATCAGCGAAGCGGCGGTCATCTGCACATAGGCCCGCGCGATCGGAAACTGGACGCCCTGGTTTTCGCCGATCGGCCGGCCGAAGACGCTTCGGTCCCGCGCATAGGCCGAGGCGCGGTCGATGAAGAACTTGGCGTCGCCGATGCATTCGGCGGCGATCAGGATGCGCTCGGCATTCATGCCGTCGAGGATGTAGCGGAAGCCCCGCCCCTCCTCGCCGATCAGGTTCGCCGCCGGCACGCGCAGGTCCTCGAAGAAGAGCTCGGTGGTGGCGTGGTTGATCATGGTGCGCACCGGCCGGATGGTCAGGCCGTTCCCCACCGCCTGGCGCATGTCGATCAGGAGCACGCTCATGCCGTCGGAGGGCCTGGCCGCCTCGGCGCGCGGCGTCGTGCGGCAGAGCAGCACCATCAGGTCGGAGTGTTCCGCGCGGCTGATCCACAGCTTCTGGCCGGAGACCACGTATTGGTCGCCGTCGCGCCGGGCGAAGGTGGTGATGCGGGTGGTGTCGGTGCCCGCGTCAGGCTCGGTGACGCCGAAGGCCTGCAGGCGCAGCTCGCCGGACGCGATCTTCGGCAGGTACTCGGCCTTCTGGACAGCGCTGCCATGGTTCAGGATCGTGCCCATGGTGTACATCTGGGCGTGACAGGCGCCGCCATTGCAGCCCGAGCGGTGGATCTCCTCCAGCACCGCCGCCGCCGCCGTCAGCCCGAGGCCCGAGCCGCCGTATTCCTCCGGGATCAGCACCGACAGGTAGCCGGCCTCGGTCAGGGCGGTGACGAACTCGGTCGGATAGCGCCGCTCGCGATCCAGCGCCTGCCAGTAAGGCCCGGGAAAGCGCGCGACCAGCTTGCGCACGCCTTCGCGCACTTCCGGAAAGCTCTGGCCGGGGTCGTGATCCATGGCGATGCTCCTTTGACCCGGGTGCTCAGCCGATCCCCGGCATCGGCGAGCGCCAGTTCTGGGGGTCGATCCGCTGCATGTCGACGACGGTCATGCCGGGCTCGACCAGCTGGCGAAAGACGGCCGCCTCGGCCTCGCAGTACTCGCCGTAGCTCCGCAGGCAGCCGGTGATGCAGGCATCGGTGCGCAAGCCCCACATCGGCCCGTGGCGGGTGGGGATGAG
>DASQSO010000378.1:0-2739 GCA_035642335.1 Caulobacteraceae bacterium | reverse complement strand
CGCTCATAACCCATGGCCT
Organism: Caulobacteraceae bacterium; assembly: GCA_035642335.1. Taxonomy (GTDB): domain Bacteria; phylum Pseudomonadota; class Alphaproteobacteria; order Caulobacterales; family Caulobacteraceae; genus Poindextera. Next base: position 2,720 of record DASQSO010000378.1, on the reverse strand, counting down.
GGGGCAGGGTGATGGTGAGGCCGGCGTCGGGCGAGCCGCCGATGCGGGTATAGCCGGCCATCAGCCGCGCGCTTTTGGCCACCAGCCTGACGTCCGTGGCCATGGCCAGGCCGAGCCCCGCGCCGACCGCGACGCCGTTGATCCCGCCGACCACCGGCTTGTCGCAGCGCTTGCGGATGGCCAGCAGGAAGTTGCCGACCCAGGAGATGTCGTCGAGCTGCGCGGTCTGTTTCGAGAACGGCGAATAGTATTCGCCGCCGGCCAGATCGAGCCCGGCGCAGAAGGCGTCGCCGCTGCCGGTGATCGCCACCACCCAGACATCGTCGTCCTTGGCGGCCGCGTCCACCGCCTCGATCACGCCCCAGGCCAGCGCGTTGGAGAGGGCGTTCTTCTTGTCAGGGCGGTTGAGGGTGACGGTCCTGACATGGCCCTTGTCGGCGATTTTCACGACGTCGGTCATTTCTCGTGTCTCCTCCGCTGGCCCGGCCCATGCCTGTCCAGGCTTGGTGTATTAGTCTGGCATCGCGGGCGATGGAAAGCGAAGGGCGATGAACGACGTCGAGATCACCCTGGCGACTGAAGCCGAGCGGCCGCTGCTCGCCGGCATGCTACAGTTCTATTTCTACGATTTTTCGGAATTTGAGCCGCCAGGTTCCGACAACATGGAGCTGGAGCCCAACGGCCAGTTCGGGGCCTATCTATATCTGGACGATTATTGGCTTGAGCCTTCACGCGCCCCGCTGATCATCCGTTGGCGCGGCCGGCCGGCGGGGTTCGCCCTGCTCTCGGACTTCTCACACAGCGGTCGCACCATCGACCGCAACATGAGCGAGTTCTTCGTCATGCGGAAACATCGCCGCGGCGGCGTCGGCTCGACCGCCGTGCGCGAGATCCTGACCCGCTATCCCGGCCGCTGGGAGATCGCCATCGTCCAGCGGAACACCGGCGCCAAAGCCTTCTGGCCCCGCGCCATCGCCGCTACGCCCGGCGTTCGTGACCTGACAACGTTCGAAGGCGACGGCGTGCGGTGGACCGGCCCAATTCACGCCTTCGCGGTCGGGAGTTAGCCCGCCGCCGCGACCGTCAGCCGCCCGACCACGCCGTGCCGTTCGACCAGCCGCTGGACCAGGCCGGACGCCTTGGCCTCCTCGACGAAGTCGTTCAGGAAGGCCGCGCCGGCCAGGTTGGTCTTCAGCGTTCCCACCGCCTGCTGCACGGCGGTGAAGCGGCCGTCCAGGATGCGGGCGCCGGGCAGGCGGAGGGTCTCGGCCGCGAGGCCTGGCCGCAAGGCCGCCAACACGTCGGCCTCGCCGTCGGCCAGCAACTTCGCCGCGGCCTCGGCCGAGGCGGCGCGCACCAGGCTCGCGCACCTGATGTTGCGCTCCAGCCAGAGGTCGTAGGCGGCCTTGGCCAGGGCGGCGATGCGTACGCCCGGCCTGTCGACCTCGGCGATGGTCATGATGGCCGAGCCCGGCGGAGCCAGATAGGTCGCCTCGATCTCTACATAGGCCGGGCTGAAGGCGATCTTTTCCGCCCGCGCCGGCTCGGCGCCGATCAGGCCGATATCCCAGGCGCCGGTCTCGGCCGCGTCAGCCACCTGGTTCGGCCGCGCGTAGGGCACGTACCGGACGAGCGCGCCCAGCCGCGCGGCGATCTCCCTGGCCATGTCCGGCGCGACGCCGGTGGGGTCGCCGGCCTCGTCGCGTCCGGTGACCAGCAGGAAATTGCCCATGTTGATGCCGGCACGCAGCACCCCCTTGGGCGCGAGCTCGGCGGCGGCATCCTTTGACATGACCGCTTCCTATCAGCCCTTTGCCGCCAGGCCCATCGGCCAGGCGCGCCTGGCTGTGATACGGACACGCTTGGACCTTTGCGGGAGACGATCGATGCTCATCTTCATGAGAGTGGAAATCCCGGTCGAGGCCGGCAATGCGGCCATCGCCAGTGGGGACCTGCCCAAGGTGATCCAGGCCTTCGCCGACAAGTTCAAGCCGGAGGCGCTGCATTTCGCCTCCGGCGACGGCATGCGCACGATCTACGCGGTGTTCGACATGGCCGACGCCAGCGACATCCCCAGCGTCGCCGAGCCGTTCTTCACCCGGCTCAAGGCCCGCATCGACTGGCAGCCGTGCATGGACCTAGCCGACCTGCGGGCGGGCCTGGCCAAGCTCTAGGCCGACACCCGTAAAAGGCAAATAACCTTGTAAATATGGCGCCGAGCGCCATAAATGCGAGGATGATTCATCGGCACGTCCAGGAACGGATCGTGGACGCCCTCGACACCGCGCCCGCAGTCGCCCTGCTCGGGCCTCGGCAAGTCGGCAAGACCACCCTGGCCCACCAGATCGGCGAAACCCGCCCGTCGATCTATCTCGACCTTGAGACCGCCTCGGATCGTGCGCGATTGACGGACCCGGAAGCCTATCTGGCCGCGCACGAGGACGAACTCGTCATCCTGGATGAAGTGCACCGGGCGCCTGAGCTGTTCGAGCAGTTGCGCGGCCTCATCGATCGCGGACGGCGCCGCGGCAAGACCGCCGGGCGTTTTCTCCTTCTGGGCTCCGCCTCGGTGGATCTGCTCAAACAGTCGGGCGAGACCCGGGCCGGACGGATCGCCTATCTGGAGCTCGGCCCGTTCGACGCCCTTGAGACCTCGGCGGACAGCCTGGATAGGCTTTGGACGCGGGGCGGCTTTCCGGCGAGCTTCCTGGCGTCCAGCG
>DASQSO010000377.1:0-2905 GCA_035642335.1 Caulobacteraceae bacterium | reverse complement strand
AGCGCCACCTGTTCGCGATGGGCGACCAGCGCAGCCTCGAGGCCGAGGCTGCGCGCGGCAAAACTGAGAATCCAGGCGTCGAGCATGTCCCTGACGAGCAGGATGGCGATGCCGTGGCTGGCGGCCTTCGCCTTCAGGGCGCGCCGGGTTCGCTCGATCATCCGCCAGAATGCGGCGTAGGTGAACGGCCGGCCGTTATGCACCGCCGCCAGTTTGTCAGGCTCGCGGGTCGCGATCCGTTGAATCTGTTCGATCAGGAACATGGCGCCACCCCGGGGCTCGATCTCGCGACGCTACCGGGCCGGCCGGACAGGATCAACAACGGGCCTAGGCGCTAGCCTCGACCTCGGCCTTTTGAGCGGCCGCCCTTGACCTTGGCCGGACGGGCCCGTTTGATGGCCGTCCCTTTTCCGTAAAAGCGGCCCGCGCCCGACGATGGGGCGTGATGAAGACCGCTCGACACGCTTCAGCGAGGAAACGACGAAATGCTCAAGACACGGATCACCGAGATGTTCGGGGTCGAGACTCCGCTGGTGATGGGCGGCATGACCGGGGTGGGCTATGGCGAGCTGGTGGCGGCGGTGGCCAATGCCGGCGCGCTCGGCTTCATCACCGCCCACATGTTCAAGACCGCCGAGGATCTGCACGCGGAGATCGCGAAGACCCGCGAGCTCACCGACAAGCCGTTCGGCGTCAACCTGACCCTCTTGCCATCGCTGAACCCGATCCCTTACGACGAATACCGCCGGGCGATCATCGAGAGCGGCATCAAGATCGTCGAGACCGCCGGCCGCAGCCCGATCGAGCACCTGCCCGACTTCAAGGCCAACGGCGTCAAGGTGATCCACAAATGCACCTCGGCCCGCCACAGCGTCACCGCCGCCCGGCTGGGCGTCGACGTGATCAGCATCGACGGCTTCGAGTGCGCCGGCCACCCTGGCGAGGACGACGTGACCCTGATGGTGTTGCTGCCGGCGACTGTCGATCAGGTCGACATCCCGGTGATCGCCTCCGGCGGCATGGCCGACGGCCGCAGCCTGATCGCCGCCCTGGCGCTGGGCGCCGACGGGGTCAATATGGGCACCCGCTTCATGGCGACCAAGGAGTCCGGCATCCACCACAATGTGAAGCAGGGCATCGTCGACAATAGCGAGCGCGACACGATCCTGATCAACCGCACCCTGCGCAACACCTCGCGAGTGGCGCGCAACGCCATCTCCGAGGAGGTGTCCCGCATCCAGCAGGACACCAGCAAGACCATCGAGGACGTGCGCGACCTGGTGGCCGGGGTGCGCGGGCGCGCCAATGTGATGGTGGGCGGCGACCTCGATGGCGGCATCTGGAGCGCCGGCCAGAGCCAGGGCCTGATCCACGACATCCCCACCTGCGCCGAGCTGGTGCGCAACATCATGCGCCAGGCGAACGAGATCATCGACGCGCGGCTGGACCGGATGGCGGCGGGAGGCAACGCGGCCTCGGCGAAGGTCGAACGGGCCAAGGAAGCGGCGGAGTAGGCGCCCGCCGCCGTCAGCGCGTCTTGTTGTAGTCGTAGTCCTCGCGCTCGAAGGTTCCGGAGCGCAGGCCGCTGGGCATGGGCGCGCGGGTGGCGTTGACCTTGCCATGCGCCTCCAGCGCGGCCTGGTCCTCCCAGAGTTCCAGCAGGGTCAGCTTGTCGGGGTCCAGTGCGCTCTGGAACACCTCGAATTGCAGGCAGCCGGGCTCTTGCACGACCTCTTCGCAGCGGGCGCGGAATGCCGCCGCCAGTTCGCCGCCTTTGCCGGGGGCCGCGCCGATTGTGATGATGAGCCGGACCGCCATGGTGTCTCCTCCGCCTTGTTTGCTTACCGAGACCTAGCCGCGCGCGGCGGCGCGCACCAGAGGCGGATCGTCCGATCGACCGCTCGGCCAGGCGCGTTCAGCATGGCCGCCCGCCCTTGACCTTCGGCGGGTCGCGCGTCTTCATGCCGCTCCTTTTTTGCAAGGCGGCGTTCATGGCCAAGACGGCAAGCGACAACCCTGAAGACTGGGAGGTCGCCACGCGCCTGGTGCGCGGCGGATCGCTGCGCTCGCAGTTCGGCGAGACGGCCGAGGCGATCTTCCTGACCCAGAGCTACCTCTACGACTCGGCCGAGGCCGCCGACGCGCGGTTCGCCGGCGCCGACGACGGGTTCATCTATTCGCGCTACGCCAATCCGACCGTGCAGATGTTCGAGGATCGGCTGGCCCTGCTGGAAGGCGCCGAGGCGTGCCGCGCGCAGTCCTCGGGCATGGCCGCGGTGCACTTGGCCCTAATGGGCCTGGTGCGCGCCGGCGACCATATCCTCGCCGGCCAGGCCCTGTTCGGCTCCAACCGCTGGATCCTGAACAACTGGGCGCCGCGGTTCGGGGTCGAGACGACCATGGTGCCGGGTCCGGACATCGAAGCCTGGCGGGCGGCGGCGCGGCCGAACACCAAGGTCTTCCTGATCGAGAGCCCGGCCAATCCGCTGCTGGAGATCACCGACATCGCCGCGGTCGCGGCCATCGCCCGCGAGATCGGCGCCAAGGTGGTGGTCGACAACGTCTTCGCCTCGCCGATCCTGCAAAAGCCGCTGCAGCTGGGCGCCGACGTGGTGGTCTATTCCGCCACCAAGCATATCGACGGCCAGGGGCGGGTGCTTGGCGGCGCGGTGCTGGGCGCCAAGGCCCTGTTGGAAGAGGCCTATCGCGACCCGATCCGCCACACCGGCCCGGCGCTGTCGCCATTCAACGCCTGGGTGCTGCTGAACGGCCTGACCACGCTCGACCTGCGCGTCCGCGCCGCCAGCGAGACGGCGGCCACGCTCGCCGACCGCATCGCGGCGCATCGCAAGGTGAAGAGCATCCGCTACCCCGGCCGCAGCGACCACCCGCAGTACGAGGTGGC
>DASQSO010000376.1:0-6032 GCA_035642335.1 Caulobacteraceae bacterium | reverse complement strand
TTTTGCCTGCGGAGGCGCACCGGAAGAAGGAACCTCAAGGAATGGCGCTTCCTGAATTCTCCATGCGGCAGCTGCTCGAAGCTGGCGCGCACTTCGGCCACCAGACCCACCGGTGGAATCCGAAGATGGAACGATACATTTTCGGCTCTCGCTCGAACATCCACATCATCGACCTCTCGCAGACCATGCCGCTGCTGCATCAGGCGCTGGTCAAGGTGCGCGAAGTGGCGGCCGCCGGCGGGCGGGTGCTGTTCGTCGGCACCAAGCGGCAGGCTTCCGAGCCGGTGGCCGCGGCCGCCCGGCGCTGCGCTCAGTACTACGTCAACCACCGCTGGCTTGGCGGCACGCTGACCAACTGGCGCACCATCTCCCAGTCGATCGCTCGCCTGCGCGAACTGGAAGCGGTGCTGGAGAACCCCGAGAGTTCGGGCCGGCCGAAGAAGGAACTGCTGCAGCTGACCCGCGAGCGGGACAAGCTGGAGCTGTCGCTGGGCGGCATCAAGGACATGGGCGGCATCCCCGACCTGATGTTCGTGATCGACACCAACAAGGAAGCCATCGCCATCCTCGAGGCGAAGAAGCTGAACATCCCGGTGGTGGCCATCCTCGACACCAATTCCGACCCGGACGGCATCACCTTCCCGATCCCCGGCAATGACGACGCCGCCCGCGCGCTGCAGCTTTACTGCGACCTGATTGCCGATTCCGTCCTCGACGGCCTTGCCGAGGGCCAGGTGGCCCTTGGCGTCGATATCGGCGCCTCGGAAGCCCCGGTCGAGCCGGTCCTGCGCCGCAAGGCCGCCGCCCCCGAAGCGGCGCCTGAAGCCGTTCCGGAGCCCCAGGGCGCCGAGGCGACCGCCGCTGAAGCGGAAACTGTCGCGGAATCGGCCGATGACGACAGCGCGGTCGACGACCCCGAGACCCGTACCGAGGAAGCCCTCGATGCGGTCACGGACGAACCGGCCGTCGGTTAAAAAACCGTAGGTCTCGTTCCTATATTCAATGGCGGGCGCCCATCCGGCGTTCCGCCCCCACATTCTTTCCGATCTGGAGAAGGTCCATGGCTGAGATCACCGCCGGCCTGGTGAAGGAACTGCGCGAAAAGTCGGGCGCCGGCATGATGGATTGCAAGCGTGCTCTGACCGAGACCAGCGCCGACATGGGCGCGGCGATGGACTGGCTGCGCACCAAGGGCTTGTCCAAGGCCGCCAAGAAGGCCGACCGCGTCGCCGCCGAAGGGCTGGTGGCCGTGGCCCTGCGCAACGACGGCAAGGGCATGACCGGCGCGGTGATCGAGCTGAACGCCGAGACCGACTTCGTCGCCCGCAACGCCCTGTTCCAGGCCGCCGCCCTGAAGACGGCCGAAGCCGCGTTGGAGGCCGGAGCGGACGTCGAGGCCGTCGCTCAAGCCAAGACCGCCGACGGCGAGCTGGTCGGCGAGATGATTACCGGCCTGATCGGCACTATCGGCGAGAACATGCGCCTGCGCCGCGCCGCCCGTTTCACCGTGCGCGTCGGCGCGGTAGCCGCCTATGTGCACAACCAGACCGCCCCGGGGCTTGGCCGTATCGGCGTCCTGGTCGCCGTGGAAGGCGAGGGCGACCAGGCCAAGCTGTCCGACCTCGGCCGGCGCGTCGCCATGCACGTGGCGGCGACCCAGCCGCTGTCGCTGTCCGCCGACGACCTGGATCAGGCCGCCATCGAACACGAGAAGACGATCTTCACCGAACAGGCGCTGGAATCCGGCAAGCCGGCCAACGTCGTGGAAAAGATGGTCGAGGGCCGCATCCGCAAGTTCCTCGAGGAGGTCGTGCTGCTCAAGCAGGCCTTCGTGATGAACCCGGACCAGACGGTCGAGCAACTGGTGGCAGAAACCGCCAAGACCCTTGGCTCGCCGGTTAAGGTGGTCGGCTTCGCGCGCCTGGCGCTTGGCGAAGGCGTCGAGAAGAAGCCGGACGATTTCGCCGCCGAGGTCGCGGCGCTGTCGGAAACCTGACAACCGATCCCGGCTTAGCTTCGTTCAGGCGGGGTTAAGCGGGGGATTGTCACACCGGCGGCATGAACGACCGCTGCGAATGGCGAAAATCAGCTGAGGCCGATCGGCTGGACGCTATCGGCCGGCTTTTGCGCGCGCGGTTCGACCAGATCGCCAAGGCGCCGGCGCCCCAAGCGCTGATCGACCTCGCCGACCGGCTGGAAGCCAAGGCCGCTCAGTCGGCGGACGCAGGCGACGAGGACGGCGCGGCCGCCGGCCGATCGCCGCCAAAAGCGTCCGATGCCTGATCGGCGTCCATGATCTTGAGAAGCCGCGCTCGGGCCCGGTTGACCCGGCTCTTGATGGTGCCGAGCGCGCAGCCGCAGATCTCAGCCGCCTCCTCGTAGGTCAGTCCGGCCGCGCCGATCAGGATCAGCGCCTCGCGATGCTGATTGGGCAGCCGCATCAGCGCCGCCTGCAGCGCGCCGAGCGCCACGCTCCAGTCCTGGCTGGCCGGTGCGGTCAAGGTTGCGGCGTATTTGCCGCTCTCGTCGCGCACCTCGCGGCGGCTACGCGCCACGGCGCTATAGTAGGTGTTGCGCAGGATGGTGAAGAGCCAGGCGCGCAGATTGGTGCCCGGTTCGAACCGGTCGCGGTGGCTCCAGGCCTTGATCAGCGCCTCCTGAACCAGATCGTCGGTGTCGGAGGCATTGTGGCTCAAGGACCAGGCGAAGGCGCGCAAGGCCGGGATCAGGGCCACCACGTCGTCGCGCCAACTCTCGATCGAATGGGTCATCGACCGGTCTCCGCCGATACCCCCTCGCATAGGCACGCCGCCATAATGGCCTCAAAACAAAGGATAAACCGCGCGAGGCTCCATCCGGAGACGGGAGTGGACGGTCCAGACGCCTGTCCAAGAAAAGAACGTACCCTGGCGGCTTCTGTTCCGGCCGCATTCGGGCGCCTATATGGTTCGGGACGAGGAACCGCCGGGCGGTTCGCCTCGTTTGCGCTTGACCGGCGCGCCGTGACGGGGAGGCGATAGCGATGTCCGATCGACCTGGCCTGGAGATCCGCACTTGAGCCCCCCCGACGGCGCGATCGAGCGGTCTGAGGACCGCGCCCGTGCAACCGGCGACCCCGCGCTCGCCGACCGGTTCGCCCATGTGCGCGCCGCGACCCTGACGCTGACAACGCCCTTGTCGGCCGAGGACCAGGCGGTGCAGTCCATGCCCGACTGCAGCCCGGTGAAATGGCACCAGGCCCATACCGCTTGGTTCTTCGAGACCTTCCTGCTGATTCCGAACGATCCGGGTTACCGGCCGTTCGATCCGCTGTTCGGCTACCTGTTCAACTCCTACTACGAGACCGTCGGCCCGCGCCGGCCGCGGCCCGAGCGCGGCCTGGTCACCCGGCCGTCGCTGAGCGAGGTGCGCGCCTATCGCCGCCATGTCGATACGGCCATGACCGCGCTGCTCGACGGTCCGGCGGGCCGCGATCCGGCCGTCATCGCCCTGGTCGAGCTGGGCCTGGCGCACGAGGAGCAGCATCAGGAGTTGATCCTGATGGACGTGCTACACCTATTCGCCCAGATGCCCGGTCATCCCGCCTATCGTCAGGTTCCGGCGGCGCGAAGCCCCGATCCCGGCCCCATGGGCTTCGTCGATTTCGACGGCGACCTTGGCGAGATCGGCCACGCCGGCGACGACTTCGCCTTCGACAACGAGACTCCGCGCCATCTGGCCAGGCTCAGCGCCTATCGCCTGGCCGACCGGCTGGTGACCAACGCGGAGTGGCTTGGGTTCATGGCCGATGGCGGCTACGCCCGCGCGGAGCTGTGGCTCTCCGACGGCTGGGCCAAGGTCCGCGAGGAGGCTTGGACGCACCCGCTCTACTGGGTGGAGGATGAGCAGGGCGGTTGGAGCGAGATGACGCTCGGTGGCCTAAACCCGCTCGATGCGCACGGCCCGGTCAGCCACATCAGCTTTTACGAGGCCGACGCCTATGCCCGCTGGGCCGGCAAGCGCCTGCCTACCGAGGCTGAGTGGGAGCGGGCCGCCGCCGGCCTTGCCGACGACACCGGCGCGCTAAATCTCGAACGCCTGACGCCGTTGGCCGCCGCTGCCGATGAGGCGGGCCTGCGCCAGATGTTCGGCGGTCTCTGGCAATGGACTGCCAGTTCCTACTCCCCCTATCCGGGGTTCCGGCCGGGCGCCGGCGCCGTCGGTGAGTACAACGGCAAGTTCATGATCAACCAGATGGTGCTGCGCGGCGGCTGTTGCGCCACGCCGCGCGGCCATGTGCGGGCGAGCTATCGCAACTTCTTCTACCCGCACCAGCGCTGGATGTTCTCGGGCCTTCGCCTGGCCGAGGACGCGCCGCCGGCCGTGCGCGACGTGCATTTCCACGACGACGTCATCGAGGGCCTCGGCGCCTCGCCCAAGCGGCTGCCCAGCAAGTATTTCTACGATGAGCGCGGCTCGGCCCTGTTCGAGGCGATCTGTTCCCTGCCGGAATACTATCCGACCCGCACCGAGACCGCGCTGCTCGCCGAGGCCGCGCCACAGGTCGCCGCCTATATCTCCGACAACGCCGCCCTGATCGAGTTCGGCAGCGGCGCCAGCACCAAGACCCGGCTTCTGCTGGACGCCGCGCCCCAGGTCGGGGTCTACATCCCGATGGACATCAGCCCCGACGCCCTGGCGCAAGCCCGGGCGGCGCTAGCGGCCGACTACCCGAACCTGGAGGTCGCGCCGCTGCTGGCCGACTTCACCAAGCCGATCGCCTTGCCGGCGGTGGCGGACGGGCGCCCCCGCACCGGCTTCTTCCCTGGCTCGACCATCGGCAACTTCCCGCCGGACGAGGCGGTGGAATTTCTGGAGGTCGCGCGGCGACTCCTAGGCCAAGGCGCCCAGTTCATCGTCGGCGCCGACCTGGTCAAGGACGAGCCCGTGCTGGTCGCGGCTTATGACGACGCGCAAGGGGTGACGGCCCATTTCAACCTGAACCTGCTCGGTCGCATCAACCGCGAACTCGGCGGCGACATCGACCTGGCCGGCTTCGGCCATCGCGCGGTGTGGAACGCCGCCGAGAGCCGCATGGAGATGCATCTGGTCAGCCGCGCCGACCAGAGCTTCACCGTGGCTGGCCGGAGCTTTTCGATGCGCGCCGGCGAAACCATTCACAGCGAGAACTCCTATAAGTTCACCCTGGAGGGGTTCGCGGGTCTCGCCGCTCGGGCCGGCTGGCGCGTTGGCGCCCAGTGGGTCAGCCCCAACCCCGCCTTCGCGGTGTTCCTGCTGCAGGCCTGGTAAGTAAAACCTTCTCCATCTGGGAGAAGTCTGAAGGCTACGCCCTAGGCCTGGACGTTGGCGCGGGCGTCGCTGGCGCGACGGCGACCGCCGCCATGGCTGGCTTCGCCGCCCTTGCGGCCGGCGGCCGCGGCCAGATCACGATCTTGCGAGAAGCTGCGTTTTTCGTCCGGCACGCTCGCGCCGCCCTTGCGGGCGATCTCGCGTTGGCGATCCTTGTCCATCGCGGCGAAGCCGCGGCGGGCGGTTTTGTGGCCGCGGCCGTCTGGTTGCGTCATGGGATACTCCTTGCACTGCGTCAGAGGGTGGGAAGGTCTCGAACAAAGGTGGCAGAGATAGGACGGCCTCGAATAGGGAAGCTTCCTGTGGAAGCCGCGAACCCTGCCAAGGTTCCGTCCGCGTCCCCACATAGCGGGAGAACCTTTGGCCGACGGCGGCCATTGAATGGCCAAGTTGGGGGGTGAGGATTTCGCATGCCGACCCACGACATTGCCCGACACCTGCCCTGCCTGCGCCGCTATGCGCGCGCTCTCACCGGCTCGCAGCCTCACGGCGATGCCACGGTGCAGGCCATGTTCGCGTCGCTGCTGGCCGACCGGCTGGTCCTGGCGGCCGATCTGCCGGTCAAGCTGGCGCTATTCCAGGCCTTCCACGCCCATTGGCGGCGCGAGCTGAACGGCCATTCGATCGATTCAGAGGCCCAGTCCGGCGCCGAGCGGCGGCTGCAGAGCCTGTCGCCGGAGTTC
>DASQSO010000375.1:0-3470 GCA_035642335.1 Caulobacteraceae bacterium | reverse complement strand
TCATGACCTACGGCACCTCCTACCACGCGCTGAAGGACCGCGGTCATATGAAGCCCGGCGAGACCCTCCTGGTGCTTGGCGCCGCCGGCGGCGTCGGCCTGGCCGCCGTCGAGCTCGGCAAGGCCATGGGCGCGCGGGTGATCGCCGCGGCCTCGTCCGACGAGAAGGTGGCTCTGGCCAAGGAGCACGGCGCCGACGAGGGCGTGGTCTATCCGCAAGGGCCATTCGACAAGGAAGGCCAGCGGGCGCTGTCCAACCTGTTCAAGGACGCGCTCGGGCCTGCCGGCGCGGACCTCGTCTATGACGGGGTCGGCGGCGACTATGCCGAGGCGGCGCTGCGCTCCATGGCCTGGGAGGGCCGCTTCCTGGTGGTCGGGTTCCCGGCCGGCATCCCGCGCATCCCGCTCAACCTGCCGCTGCTGAAGGGCTGCGACATCGTCGGCGTCTTCTGGGGCACGGCGGTCAGCCGCGACCCGGCCGGCCACCAGCGCAATGTCAAGGCGCTGTTCGACCTCTACGCCAAGGGCAAGATCAAGCCCTTCGTCTCCGAACGTTTCCCGCTCGCCCGCGCCGGCGAAGCCATCAGCCACCTCGCCAGCCGCAAGGCCATGGGCAAGGTGGTGGTGACCATGGACTGACCATGGCGGGCCAGCTTCAGGACAAGGTGGCGCTGATCACCGGCGGCTGCTCGGGCATCGGCCTTGGCGCCGTCGAGCTGTTCGTCGCCGAGGGCGCCAATGTCGTCGTCGGCGACGTGCAGGACGAGAAGGGCGCGATGCTCGAGCAGCGCTTTCCCGACCGGGTGCGCTACAGCCATTGCGATGTGACGGAAGAGGCCGACATCGCCAAGGCGACAGCGGCGGCCAGCGAGGCGTTCGGCGGCCTGGACATCCTGTTCAACAACGCCGGCTCCGGCGGCGCCGGTTCCGGCATCCCGGAGATGACGGTCGAGGCCTGGGACGGGACCATGAACCTTTTGCTCCGCTCGGTGGTGCTGGGCATGAAGCACGCCGTGCCGCTGATGCGGGCGCGCGGCGGCGGCTCGATCATCAACACCGCCTCGATCGCGGGGCTGGAGGCCGGCTGGGGCCCGGTGGCCTACTCGACCGCCAAGGGCGCGGTGATCCACCTGACCCGCGTGGCGGCGCCGCAGCTCGCCCGCGACGGGATCCGCGTCAACGCCATCTGTCCCGGCCTGATCGCCACCTCGATCTTCGGCGCCTCCATCGGCCTGCCGCGCGCGGTGGCCGACCAGATGGCCGCGCGGGTGGCCGAGAATGCCGCCAGGTTCCAGCCCATCGCCAAGGCCGGCATGCCGGAAGACATCGCCCGCGCCTGCCTTTACCTGGCGTCGGACGCCTCGGCCTTCGTCACCGGGACCCACCTGGTGGTCGACGGCGGCATCACCACCGGCGATCGCCACGCCTGGGACGCGGACGTGGCCTCGCCGTTTCTGCAGCTGATGGGCTTCGACGCCGAGCAGATCCAGCAGATGATGGCGCGGCGCGACGCGGCTGCGACACCGGGCTGATTTCGGGGCGAGCATTGCCTCACCCCGCCTCGAACCTCCTGCTCGGCCCGGACGATCCGTCGCCGGTGGTTGTGGTCAATCCGGGCGGGTCTTCGCCCTTTCTGCTGATCGGCGATCATGCCGGCCGGCGGGTTCCGACGCGCCTCGCCGCCCTCGGCCTGCCAGCGGAAGCCTTTGAGCGGCATATCGCCTGGGACATCGGCGTGGCGGCGGTGGGCGAACGGCTGGCCGCCGCCCTGGACGCCCCCTTCATCCGCCAAGCCTATTCGCGGCTGGTGATCGACTGCAACCGCGTCCCCGGCGCGGTGGATTCGACGCCCGAGATCAGCGATGGCCAGTCCATCCCCGGCAATCTGGTCTTGAGCGAAGCCGACCTCGCCGCCCGCCGCGACGAGATCTATGCCCCCTATCAGGGGGCGATTGCCGCGGCGCTGGACGAACGCGAACGCGCCGGCCGGCCGACCCTGCTGGTCTCCCTGCACAGCTTCACGCCGGTGTTCCAGGGCTTTCAGCGGCCCTGGCGATTCGGCGTCCTGCACCGGAACGACTCGGATTTCTCCCGCCGTGCGCTGGAATGGCTGAAAAAGGCGTTCGGCGATCAGGCTGGCGACAACCAACCCTACGCCATGAACGCGATCGACAACACCATCCCCTTGCACGCCGATGCGCGGGGCCTCGACTATCTGGAGCTGGAGATGCGCCAGGACCTGATCTCTGGCCCGGCCGGCCAGGACGAGGTCGCGGCCGTGGTCGCCCGGCTGTTGCGCGAGGCTGGCCAGGGCCGGCTTTAGACGCCGAGCAGGCTGCCGGTCAGGGCCCAGGAATTCACCAGGTGCTGGATGGTCTCCAGGATCAGCAGCACGATGATCGGGCTGATGTCGAGGCCGCCGATCGAGGGAATGATCCGCCGCACCGGGGCCATCACCGGACTGGTGATGGCGTCGAGCGCCCGGCCCACCTGGGCCACGAACGGGCTACGCGGATTGAGCACGTTGAAGGCGGTCAGCCAGCTCATGATCACCATGGCGATAATCACCCAGATGTAGAGATCGATCAGGGTGTTGAAGAGCCAGAGCAGCGTCGGGATCATCCGTGGGCGAGCCTTATTCGAACCATGCGGCATCTAGCGCGGCCGCACCAAGCTCGGCAAGGTGAACCGGGTCGCTCACCGCATAACGTGCGAGACGCCGTCACGAGCCCTTTGGGCCGCGCCAGCCCGTCGCCTTGACAGCCCGGGCGGGCGGCCCTTATGTGCCGCGCTCCCAAAAGGGGCCGTAGCTCAGTTGGTAGAGCGCCTCGTTCGCAATGAGGAGGTCAGCGGTTCGATTCCGCTCGGCTCCACCAGGGCCCTAAGGCCGAAGGGTTTAATTAATACAGCTGGTTACGCAGATAGCGCGATTGGCATGGGCCTCAGCTCGGTTGGCAAGATGGGCCTCAGCCCGCGACCCTGCGCGCTTGAAGTTGCGACCTTCGAACATTCGTGAACCTGCAGTTGGGACGAGTAGCCCAGCAGTTCGTCTAGCGTCAATGATAAAGTCGTTGAAAATGTCAATTAAAATAGCTATGAGACAGTCTGATCCTGAGTCGGGAAAGCTCGGATAGGAGGCCCTGATGGCCGACAACATAGTTCGTCTTCCGCGCCCGGTTAGGGCGCGCCCGCCGCAAGCAGCGCTGGGTTTCTTCGTCCGAGTTGGTCGGGACGACCACAAGGAGCTGCTGGAACTCATTGCCTCGGGAGAGCACGGCATCTTCGGCTTCATCGTGAGCGCGCAAAACACCGGCCGTCACGCAGCGCTGATCGCTGAAGCGCGGAAGCGAGATTTTGACGTTATTCTTGATCCAAAGACCCAGGCAATGGGATTGCCAGGGTCCTACACCGACGCGCTCGCAGCTCTTCCCTGGGGTGGTCCACACCACCACGCCGTGTCGGATTTCGACG
>DASQSO010000374.1:0-3193 GCA_035642335.1 Caulobacteraceae bacterium | reverse complement strand
GGCGACTTCCGGCCGCGCTGTCGGCGCCGAAAGCAGGTCGCCGCGGGCAATGTCGACCTCGTCGGCCAGGGTCAGGGTGATGGCGTCGCCGGGCCCCGCTTCAGGCAGATCGCCGTCATAGGTGACGATGCGCGCCACCTTGGTCTGGCGGCCTGACGCCGCCACGGTGACTGGGTCGCCCGGCCGCACGCGCCCGGAGGCGACGGTGCCGGAAAAGCCGCGGAAGTCGAGGTTCGGCCGGTTTACCCACTGCACCGGAAAGCGGAACGGCTTTTCAGCCGTGTCGCTCTCCACGTCGACCATCTCCAGGTGTTCGATCAGCGTCGGGCCGTCGTACCAGGGCGTCCTGGTCGAACGGGCCGTGACGTTGTCGCCGCGCCGCGCCGACATCGGGATAGAGGTGATCGAGATGAACTTCAGATCCTCGGAGAAGGCGCGGTAGTCGGCGACGATCTGGTCGAACACCCCCTGGTCGAAGTCCACTAGGTCGATCTTGTTCACCGCCAGCACCACGTGGCGCACGCCGAGCAGCGAGCAGATGTAGCTGTGCCGCCGGGTCTGCGTCAGCACGCCCTTGCGCGCATCGATGAGGATGACGGCAAGGTCGGCGTTGGAGGCGCCGGTGGCCATGTTGCGGGTGTACTGCTCGTGGCCTGGGGTGTCGGCGACGATGAAGCTGCGCCGGGCGGTGGTGAAGAACCGGTAGGCGACATCGATGGTGATGCCCTGCTGGCGCTCCGCCTCCAGGCCGTCGACCAGCAGCGCCAGATCGAGGTCCTCGCCGGTGGTGCCGAACCGGTCGCTGTCGCGCTCCAGCGTCGCCAGCTGGTCTTCCATGATCAGTTTGGAATCGTAGAGCAGTCGGCCGATCAGGGTCGACTTGCCGTCGTCCACCGAGCCACAGGTCAGAAACCGCAACAGGCCCTTTTGTGCATTCGCCGACGTGGCCGCCGCGCGCGCGCGATCCTCGACAGTCAGTTGTGCCCCGTCCATCAGAAGTAGCCCTCGCGCTTCTTCTTCTCCATCGACGCCGATTCATCGACGTCGATCAGCCTTCCCTGGCGCTCGGAGGTGCGGGTCGCGCGCATCTCGCCGATGATGTCGTCCAGGGTCTCGGCGTGGGATTCCACCGCCGCGCTCAGCGGATAGTCGCCAAGCGAGCGGAAGCGCACCCACTTGGTTTCTTCCTTTTCGCCGGGCAGCAGCTTCATGCGGTCGTCGTCGCGCATGATCAGCATGCCGTCGCGCTCCACCACCGGCCGCGGGGCGGCGAAATAGAGCGGCACCACCGGGATCGCCTCGGCGGCGGTGTACTCCCAGATGTCGAGCTCGGTCCAGTTGGACAGGGGAAAGACCCGAATGGTCTCGCCCTTGTTCACCCGCGTGTTGAAGAGCCGCCAGAGCTCCGGGCGCTGGTTGCGCGGATCCCAGACGTGGCCGGCGGAGCGGAAGGAGAAGATGCGCTCCTTGGCCCGGCTCTTTTCCTCGTCGCGCCGCGCGCCGCCGAAGGCCGCGTCGAAGCCGTACTTGTCCAGCGCCTGTTTCAGCGCCTCGGTCTTCATCACCTGGGTGTGCAGCGACGAGCCGGAGGCGATGGGGTTGATGCCGCGCTTGATCCCGTCCTCGTTGGTATGGACCAGCAGCTTGACGCCATAGCGCTCGGCCACCGTATCGCGGTGACGGATCATGGCGCGGAACTTCCAGGTGGTGTCCACGTGCAGCAGCGGGAAGGGCGGCCTGCCCGGATAGAAGGCCTTGGCGGCCAGGTGCAGCATCACGCCCGAGTCCTTGCCGATCGAATAGAGCATGACCGGATTGTCGAACGCCGCCGCCACCTCGCGGATGATCTCGATCGATTCCGACTCGAGCCTTTTCAGGTGATCTGACAGCGGCGGGCGCGTTTTGGCGCTCGAGGTCGGGGCCAGGGTTTCCAGCGACATTCTTACAAATAACTCCGGTCCGCCAGGATACAAAGCCGCGGGAAGGCGCTGGACACATAGGCGCTCGGGCGCGCTCGTGCAGTGCATCTTATCTTGTCGATGACTTAGAGAAGCTAAAGGCGCCGGTGAGATCGTCAAAGCTAAAGCGGCAGCTTGACCCTGGCTGTCAGACCGCCCTGAAGCCGATTCTGCAGGGTGGCGTCGCCGCCGTGGGCGCGGGCGACCGAGCGGGCGACGGCAAGGCCGAGGCCGATGCCGCCGGTTTCACGCGAGCGCGAACTCTCGTGGCGGAAGAAGGGTTCGAACACACGCTCCAGGTCCTTTTCCGGCAGGCCGCAGCCGCGATCGTCGATCTCGACGACAGCACTGTTGTCATCGACATAGACACGGATGCGCGCCTGGCGGCCGAACTTCAGGGCGTTCTCCAGCAGGTTGTTGAACAGCCGCCGGAGCGCCACCGGGTCTCCATCGATCACCACCTTGTCGGCGGTGTCGACCGCCACGTCCAGGCCGGTCTCGCTCATCTCGTCGGCCAGGCTTTCCAAGAGGGACGACAGCTCCAGTCGGGTGCGCTCGGCGACGCGGGTGGCGTCGCGGACGAAAGCCAGGGTGCCAGAGATCATCGTCTCCATCTCGGCGATGTCGGCGGCCATCTTGACGCGCAGGTCCTCCGGCGCCGCCTCGACCCGAAAGCGCAGGCGGGTCAGCGGGGTGCGCAGATCATGGGCGATGGCGCCGACCATGGCGGTGCGATCCTCGACATAGCGGGCCAGGCGCTCCTGCATGTCGTTGAACGCCTGCACCGCGACGCCGATCTCGGTCGGGCCGCGGATCGCCAGCGGCGGCGCGCGCGGGTCGCGGCCCAGCCGCTCGGCGGCGTCGGCGAAGAGGGCGATCGGCTTGGCCAGTCGCCGGGCGAACAGATAGGCCACCGGCGCCAGGGCCAGCGCGCTCAGGATGATCGACAGGATCAGCCGCTGCTGCCAGGCCGAGGGCTGCAGGGTGGGCTTGGGCTTGGCGATCAGCCAGCGGCCGTCCGGTCGCCGCCAGCCGACCTGGAACGGCGCGATCATGAAGCGTTCCCCCGCGGACTCGCCGTTCTTGGCTAGCTCGCTGCGGACGATGAGGAACTGCCGCCGGTCGGAGAAGGGCGTGAAGTCGTTGCTGATCACCAGGCTGGCCGGGTCGGCGCCGAGCAGCGCGGCCAGGGCCGTGCGACTGGGTGAGATCAGGCCCGCGGGAGCCTCGCCACC
>DASQSO010000373.1:0-4242 GCA_035642335.1 Caulobacteraceae bacterium | reverse complement strand
CTGGGACTCGCGTATGGCGACCGGCGTCAAGGCCATGCGGTCGGTGATGTCGCCGACGGCCCAGATGTGTTCGACATTGGTGCGCGAAAAGCCGTCGACGGCGATGGCGCCCCTCTCGTTCAGCTTCACGCCCGCCTTGTCCAGGCCCAGCGCCTTGACGTGCGGCTCGCGGCCGGTGGCGAACATCACCACCTCGGACTCCACCTTCAGCGAGTCGGCCAGATGGCTGATCAGCACGCCGTCGGCGCGTTTCTCGATCTTCTGATGCTGACAGGCCAGCAGTACGTTCAGGCCGCGCAGGCGCAGCTCATCGGCCAGGTGCGAGCGCAGGTCCTCGTCGAAACCGCGCAGGAGGTTGGCGCCGCGATAGACCAGGGTGACGTCGACGCCCAGGCCGTGGAAGATGCAGGCGAACTCGATGGCGATATAGCCGCCGCCGACGATCACCATCCGCTTGGGCAACTCGGGCAGCAGGAAGGCCTCTTCCGAGGTGATGACGTGCTCGATCCCGGGCAGGTCGGGCCGCGTCGGCCGGTCGCCGGCGGCGATCAGGACCTTCCCGGCCGTGATCTTCTGGACGCCCTCTTCCCCCTTCACTTCCAGCGCGTGCGGATCAAGGAAGCGGGCCGTTCCATACAGGATGTCGGCGCCGGCCTTGGCCAGGTTGGAGGTATAGATGCCGGAGAGCCGCGCGATCTCGCGGTCCTTGGCCATCCGGAACGCCTTCCAGTCGAAGGTGGGGTCGCAGTCGGTCCAGCCATAGCCGCGCGCGATTTCGAACTCGCGCCTGAAGTCGGACGCATAGACCATCAGCTTCTTGGGCACGCAGCCGCGGATGACGCAGGTGCCGCCGACGCGATACTCCTCGGCCACCGCCACGCGCGCGCCGGTCATGGCCGCCAGCCTGGCGGCGCGCACGCCGCCGGAGCCCGCGCCGATGACGAAGAGATCGTAGTCGTAGTCAGCCATTGGGCAATTCCTTGAGGTCCCTGGGGCCAAGGCGCTCGACGCCCAGGTCCGTTCCGATCAGCGCTTCCTTGGTCAGGCCGAGGAAGAGGCCGTGCTCGACGACGCCGGTGATGCTCTTCAACGCCGCCTCGACGCTTGGCGGATCGAGGATGGCGCCGCACGAGGCGTCATAGATAAGATTGCCGCTGTCGGTCACCAGCGGGACGCCGTTCTTCTTGCGCAGACGCGGCGCGGTGAGGATGCCGCAGTCGGCCAGGCCCCCCTGGATGCGGCGAAGCGTGGTGAGATGACCGAAGGCCACAACCTCGATCGGCAGCGGAAAGGCGCCGCCCAGCACGGGCACGACCTTCGAGGCGTCGGCGATGGTCACGCAGCGGCGCGAGGCCTCCCAGACCAGCTTCTCGCGTAGCAGGGCCGCGCCGGCGCCCTTGATCAGCGCCAAGTCCGGACCGATCTCGTCGGCGCCGTCGATGGTCAGGTCGATCTCGCCGGCCTCGTCCAGTTCGATGAGGGTCAGGCCAAGCTGCTTGGCCAGGGTCGCGGTCGCGTCCGACGTCGGCACGCAGCGGATGTCCAATCGCCGCTCGGCCAGGGCGCGCACCAGCCAGGCCGCCGTCGTTCCGGTGCCCAGGCCGACGATCATGCCGGACCGGACCAGGTCGGCCGCCGTCTCGCCGACCGCGCGTTTCTGTTCGTCTGGGCTCATCGCCAAGCCAATAGGTCAAACCCGGCCAGGGCGCGACTCCCCGTTAGGCGAGCTGGGGCGCCAAGTGCGGGGCGGTCTCGCGCACCAGCACCATGGCGACGATGCCGACCACCGTCGTGGCCATCAGGTAGAAGGCCGGCGCCATGGCGTTGCCGGTGGTGTGGATGACATAGGCGATCAGCGGCTGGGTCATGCCGCCGAACAGGGCCACGGCGACGGCGTAGACCGTGCCCATGCCGGTGGAGCGCAGCTCCTTGCGCAGGCCCTCGGCCAGTACGATCAGGGCCGCGCCCGTGCTCATGGAACCCAAGGCGCTGATCGCCCCGGTCGCGGTCCATAGCGTGATGGCGTCGTGGTTGCGCACGATCAGCCAGAAGGCCGGGTAGATGACGATCAGATAGGCGATGAGCGGAATGATCATCAGCGGCTTGCGGCCATACTTGTCCGACAGCCAGCCGCCGAGCACGGTGAAGATCACCCCCGCCGCCCCGTTCACCACCGAGGCGCCATAGGCCGCCGCCGCCGGCATGTGCAGGGTCGTGATGGCGTAGGTGGTCATGTAGAGCCGCACATAGGTCGAGGTGGTGAAGCTGAGGATCGAGGCCAGGCCGAACAGCAGGATCGGCGCATGCGCCATCATGCCGCCGGGGCTTTGGTCGTACGCCCGCGCCGCCGCGTCCGGCCGATGCAGGGTCTCGGGCAGGCCGCGGCGGATGATCAGGCCGAAGGGCAGGACCAGGGCGCCAATAAGGAAGGCGGCGCGCCAGCCGTAGGCCTCCAGCAAGTGAGGGGCCAGCATGGCGGCCATGACGGCGCCGACCGCCCCGCCCACCAGCGAGGAGGCCGACTGGCTGGCCGACTGCCAGGACCCGAACAGGCCGCGCTGGTTCAAAGGCGCGGCCTCGATCAGGAAGGCTGTCGCCGGACCCACCTCCCCGCCAAGCGCGAAGCCCTGGATCAGCCGGAACAGCACCACCACGATCGGCGCGGCCAGGCCGATCTGGGCGAAGGACGGCGTCAGGCTGAGGCCAAGAATAGCCACGCCCATCAGGGCGAAGCTGAGCAGCATGGCCGGCCGGCGGCCGATGCGGTCGGCGATCGCCCCGATCACCACCGCTCCGACCGGCCGGGTCAGAAAGCCGGCGCCGAAGGTGCCCAGCGAGGCCATCAGGCTGACGAAGGGCGAATGGCTGGGAAAGAAGGCCTTGCCGATGTCGACGGCGAAGATGGTGTAGGTGGTGAAGTCGTAGAATTCGAGCGCATTGCCCATCACCGCCGCGGTCACCTGCCCGCTGGTGATCGTGGGATGGTCGGCGGAAACAGGCGAAGCAGTCATCCAGCCCAGATACGGGAAGCCGCGCGCCGACGCGAGCAGCTTATCTCAGGCCTTTGCCTTCCGTTGCGACAGCTTGAGCGCCCTGAAGTGCGCCGCCCAGCCGGGCTTTTCCACCTGCTGGCCGCGCGCTATGGCGAGGGCGTCGGGCGCCACGTCCTTGGTGATCACCGAGCCGGAGCCTGTATAGGCGCCGGCGCCGATGGTGACCGGCGCCACCAGGGCGGAGTTGGAGCCGATGAAGGCCCCCTCGCCCACATGGGTGTCGTATTTGTCGAACCCATCGTAGTTGCAGAAGATGGTCCCGGCGCCGATGTTGGCGCCCGCCCCGACGCTGCCGTCGCCCAGATAGGACAGGTGGTTGGCCTTGGCGCCCTTGCCGACCTTGACCTTCTTCACCTCGACGAAGTTGCCGATATGGGCCTCCTCGCCGATGTCGGCGCCGGGGCGAAGCCGCGCATAGGGGCCGACCAGGGCGCCCTCGCGCACGATGCAGCCCTCTAGGTGGCTGAAGGCGCGGATCACCGCCCGCGATTCCACCACCACGCCGGGACCGAACACCACGTAGGGCTCGATCACCGCGCCGCCGGCGATCCGCGTGTCCGCCGAAAGGTGGACCGTGTCGGGCGCGACCATGCTGACGCCCGCCTGCATCAGCTCGGTGCGGCGGCGGGCCTGGAAGGCCGCCTCGGCCGCCGCCAGCTCGGCTTGAGAATTGACACCCATGAAGGCCTCCTCCGGCGCGAACGCGACGCGCGCCTGCTTGCCCGCCCGATTGGCCAGGCCGACCACGTCGGTCAGATAATATTCGCCCTTGGCGTTGTCGCTGCGCACCTGGCCAAGCAAGTCGAACAGCAGCGCGGCCGGCGCGGCCAGCACGCCGGAATTGCAGGCCTTGACCAGAAGCTCGGCCGGGCTGGCGTCCCTGGCCTCGACGATGCGGATCAGTTGGTCGCCGTCGCCCAGGATCAGCCGGCCGTAGGGTGTGGGATCGGCGGCCTCGAAGCCCAGCACGGCCACATCGGCGCCGTCGCGGCGCAGCTCCAGCAAGGGCTCGATATCGGCCGCGGTCAGGGTCGGGCCGTCGGCATAGTTGACCACCACATCGCCGTCGAAACCCGCCAGCGCCTCCCTGGCCGCCAGCACGGCATGGCCGGTGCCCAGCGGCGGGTCCTGCACCGCCAGGCAGCCGGGCCCGAGCCGCGCGGTCACGTGGGCGGCGACCGCATCGGCG
>DASQSO010000372.1:0-4834 GCA_035642335.1 Caulobacteraceae bacterium | reverse complement strand
GAGCGCGTTCCGGCCTTGGCGCGGACGATCTATGGCGACACCGGCCCAGAGATCGTCTTCCACACCGGCGCCTATGCCAGCGCCGGTCATTTCGCCGGCGACGACGCCGCCCGCGCCCGGGCATTCCTCGAAGTGGCCAATGACGACAGCTTCGACGTGCTGTGGTTCGCCCGAGGCGGCTATGGCTCGAACCGGATCGCCGAGCAGGTCCTGGCCGGGCTGGCCCCGGCCGCCAGGGCCAAGACCTACCTCGGCTACAGCGACGCTGGCGCACTGCTGGCGGGGCTCTACCGCGCCGGATTCCCGCACGTTGCCCATGGGCCGGTGGCGCAGGACATTTTGCGCCAGGGCGGCGCGGCGGCCATCGCGCGCGCCCTGGCTTGGCTGGTCGATCGAGCGCCGGAAACGCTGGAGCCCAGCCTGGGCGACGGGCTCAAGGCCGCCGCCTTCAATCTCACCGTCTTCAGCCAACTGCTCGGCACGCCGCTGGAGCCCGACCTGACCGATCATGTGCTGATGCTGGAGGAGGTGTCGGAGGCCATGTACCGGATCGACCGGTCCTTTTTCCATGTCACCAGCAACCGGTCGGTCCGCCGGGTCGCCGGCATCCGGCTCGGCCGCTGCAGCCTGATCACCCCCAACGAGCCGGATTTCGGTATGAGCGAAGTCGAGGTGGCGCGGTATTGGTGCGAGCGCTCCGGCATCCCCTGGCTGGGGCGCGCCGACATCGGCCACGACGTGGACAACAGGATCGTCCCGTTCGGCCCGGGCGACAAATAGAACCCTCCCTCCGCAAAGCGGGAAAGGGCAGGGCGAGGGTTCTTAACCCTGCCGCCAGTTGCCGTGGAAGCCGAAGGGGACGCGGCGGGGCATCTTGGCGGCGGCGATCGGGCCGGCCTCGATGGCTTGCGCGTCGAACACCAGGAAGTCGCTGCGGTCGGTGGCGCCGCGATAGACCACCGCGATCACCCAGCCGTCGCCCTCGGCCGCATCGGCCGTGCGGGGGATGAAGATCGGCTCGCCCGGCGAATCGGCCGCGTCGAACTCATAGGTCTTCAGCGCGCCGGTCGCGAGATCGATGTGCGCCAGCGCGTCGAAGCGCAGGCCGCCCGGCTTGCGGGTGTTGCCGGCGAACCAGCCATGGCGATAGGCCAGCCCGGCGTAACGCTCATCGAAGCGCGGGAACTCGCCGGCCAGGTCGTCGATAGTCTCGCGCTTGATCGTGTTGGACGATCCGCCGAGATCGAAGGTCCAGCGCACCAGGTGCGCCGCCGGCTTGCCGGTCATGGTCCCGTCGACCAGCGGGAACAGCGGCGGGGCCGGATATTCCATCACATCGGCGATGATCTTGTCGCCCTCTTCCCAGGCGTTCATCGGGTGGAAGACGTAGCAGGCGTCGGTGGTGAACCAGCGCATGCTCTCGACGCCCGCATCGCGGGCCATCACGCCCACATGGCTGCCCTTTTCCGGCTCCCAGGCGAACGGCGGCTGGCCGCGCATGGCTCGCTCCAGGCTGCCGGTCAGCGGCAAGATGGGAAAGAGCGCATGGCGGTCGGTGACCAGGAAGTCGTGCACCATGCTGGAGAACGGCGCCTGGAAGTCGTCGCGCCGCACCACCGCCCCGTCGGCGGCGGTGACGCCATAGGAGACGGTGTTGGAAAAGGGCATCTGGCCGACGCCATAGGCGAACCAGATCATTTCGCCGGTCTTCGGGTCGATCTTCGGGTGGGCGGTGACCTTGCCGCGGTAGGCGTCGACATAGCCGCGCGATTCCAAGGTGATCGGATCGAGTTCGAACGGCTCATGCGCTTCTTCCAGCGCCATCAGCCTGCCGGCGTGCCAGACGATGTTGGTGTTGGAGACGCCGCCGTCCTTGCCGGCCACCGAGGGGTCGGCGGCGCGGGGGTCGAAGCCGCCGAACAGCGCCTTGCCGGCCGAATTCTCGATCTCCCACTTGGGCGTGCGCACATAGCGGTTGCGGTAGGAGACCTTGCCGTCCTCGACGAAAAAGCCGTGGATCATGCCGTCACCGCTGAACCAGTGATAGTCGCCGCGCGGCTCGAACCGCGGGTTGGGGCCGTTGCGGTAGAAGGCGCCGCGGATGCCGGCGGGAATCTGGCCCGTCACTTCGAGGTCGAAGTCGTCCTCGCTGCGGACCGGCGCGAAATTGCCGCTGAGATAAGGGTCGATGCGAACGGATCCGTCCATGGCCGTCTCCTGGGTCTAGGATGTTTCTTACGTTGTAAATTTATTTCGTAAAAGATATCCGATGGCAAGTTACATTTTCGTCAGATGGTTTGAACCCTGAGTCCCCCGTGCCCAGAGCCCTGTCCGCCGCCCAGATCGAAGACTTCCGCGACCGCCTGATCGAGGCGGCCGAGCGATTGTTCGTCGAAAACGGCCCCGGCGCCGTGAGCATGCGCCAGCTGGCCGCCGAACTCGGGGTCAGCCCGATGACCCCCTACCGCTATTTCAAGGACAAGAACGACATCCTGGCCGCCGCCCGCGCCTCGGGCTTCGACCGCTTCGCCGAAGCGTTGGAGACGGCGTTCGACGCCGGCGACGATCCGATCCAGCGGGCCAGCAACGTCAGCAAGGCCTATGTGAAGTTCGCCTTCGAGCATCCGGACGCCTACCGGCTGATGTTCGACCTCGCCCAGCCGACAGAGACCGACTATCCGGATTTGGTCCGCGCCGCCTCCCGCGCGCGGGCGACCATGAGTCACTATACGCAAGGGCTCTTGGACATCGGCGTGCTGAAGGGCGACCCGGAGACCATCGCCTATGTCTACTGGGCCGCCGTCCACGGCCTGGTGGTGCTGAAGCTGGCCGACAAGCTGCCGCCGGACCGCAGCTTCGACGAGCTCTGGAGCGAGATGTCCCGCGCCCTGAACGCTGGGTTTCGCCCCTAGGCGCGGGCCAGGGTCATGATCCCGTTCGGCTTGCCCTTGTCGTCGATCGCCTCGCCGTCCGGCCCGATCAGGGCGGTCACGCGCTGGCGCATGATGGTCATCAGCGCCGACTTCGACACATTCACCGGCGCATCGAACTTGACCGTGTAGCCGCGCCCCAGCGCCGCCTTGTCGAAGCCCACCGCCGCCACGACGCCGTGGAATCGGTGGCCGAGATAGGCACCGGTGACCCGTTCTCCGGTTTCCGGCCAGTCGATAGCGTCCATCGACGGCGCCTAGCTTGCCGCCGGCGCGGCGGCGAACACCCCGCGCATGCGGGCGCGATTGGCCTCAACGCGCGGGTTGATCTCCTGCAAGAGCGCCGCCGGCGCGTCGCCGACCGGATAGTTCAGCGCCTCCTCGTGCGCCGCGCGCCAGACGACCTCGGCCGCCTGCTCGACCGGAAGCGCGCCGCCGACCATGCCCTGGCTGACCATGTCGCGGAAGCTCGGTCCACCGGGCGCCGAAGCCTTGTCGATCAGCGGCGTCTCGATCACCGCCGGCTCGACGCACGCGACCCGCACGCCGAAGCGCATGAACTCGATGTCCAGCGCCTCGGAAAGCCCGCGCACCGCGAACTTGGTGGCGCAATAGACCGCGAACCTGGGCGAGCCCGCCAGCGAGGCCAGGGAGGCGATGTTGACCAGCCGCGAGCCCGGCGTCTTCTTCAACCGCTCGAGGCCGAGATAGGCGCCCAGCACGACGCCCCGGACATTGATGTCGATCTGGTCGTCGAAATCCTTCTGCGTCTGCTCGTCGAACCAGCCGTAGCGGCAGGCGCCTGCATTGTTGACCAGGACGTCCAGCCGCCCGCCGCTGGCCTCGACGAATCCCTCCAGCGCCCGCTCCCAGTCGCCCGCCTTGCGCACGTCGTGCACGGCCGTAAAGCCGGCATTGTCGCCGCCGATGGCCGCCAGCGCGGTCTTCAGGCCCGGCTCGTCGATATCGGACAGCCCGACCAGCCAGCCGGCCTGGGCGAACCGCTTGGCGGTGGCGAGACCAATGCCGCTCGCGGCCCCGGTGATGAAGACGGCTTTGCGATCGGCGGCCATTGTCGTTCCCTCGTCGAGTCTCGTTCAGGTTATCGCCCCACCGGAGTCCACTAACACGGCCCGCGAACGCTAGAAACCGCACGGCCAGGCTTGGCGTCGCTTGACCGGCGCGGCGTTAGGCGGTCAGCGTTCGGCCGTCAAAAAAGGGAGCGCCCCATGGCCGAGATCAAACCGTTCAGCCTCAACCCGTCGGCCGCGGCGATCGAGGCGGTGCTGGAGAAGGTGCGGGCCTATCCGTGGCCGCTGACGCCCGAAGCGCCGGACGGCTGGAACTATGGCTG
This sequence comes from Caulobacteraceae bacterium, assembly GCA_035642335.1. Classification (GTDB taxonomy): domain Bacteria; phylum Pseudomonadota; class Alphaproteobacteria; order Caulobacterales; family Caulobacteraceae; genus Poindextera. Next base: position 550 of record DASQSO010000372.1, on the reverse strand, counting down.
CGACGGCGCCTTCCTCAAGGATCTCTGCGCATATTGGACCGACGGCTACGATTGGCGCGCCGCGGTCACCGAGCTGAACCGCTTCCCGCAGTTCACCGCACGGGTCGAGGACTTCGACATCCATTTCGTCCATGTGGTCGGCGAGGCCGGCGGCAAGCGGCCCTTGCTGCTCAGCCACGGCTGGCCAGGCAGCCACTATGAGTTCTGGGACTCCATCGAGAAGCTCGCCTTCCCGACCCGGTTCGGCGGCAAGGCCGAGGACGCCTTCGATGTGGTCGTCCCCTCCCTGCCCGGCTTCGGCTTCTCGTCCAAACCCAAGAAACCCATCGGCCAGCGCGGCACGGCGCGGCTGTTCAACGCCCTGATGACCGAGACGCTGGGCTATGACACCTACCTGGCCCAGGGCGGCGACTGGGGCGCGGTGATCACCTCCTGGCTCGGTTTCGACCATGGCGACCACGCCCGCGCCATCCACCTGAACATGCTGGCCTTCCGGCCTCAGGGCGGGCCGAAGGACGAGGCCGAGGCCGCCTGGGCCGCCCGGGCCGCG
>DASQSO010000371.1:0-4172 GCA_035642335.1 Caulobacteraceae bacterium | reverse complement strand
ATCCGCTGGATCGCCGCCAGCTTGAACTCTCGCGAGAACAGCCGTCGCTCCCTCTGTCGCGCCTTCTTCGTCACACTTCCCTCCTTCAGGGCAATGTGGCTTATTCCCACGTCTCAAATCAGGGGGGCACTCCAAAACAGGTCAGCGCGGCCCCTTGGTGTCCTTCGTGTGCTTTGTGGTGAATCTTCGGTCCCGCGGCGGCGACAGGCGCACAGAACAAAACACATGGGTTCCGCTTTCGCGGGACGAGCGGTTTTTGAGAGGAGGAAATACGCATGCTGGTCAAGGATCGGATCGTCGTGGTGACGGGGGCGGCGAGCGGCATCGGGCGGGCGCTGGCGCGGCGGTTCGCAGCTGAAGGCGCCAGGCTGGTGGTCTGTTCGGACCTGGACGGCGAAGGCGCGCGCAAGGTGGCGACCGAGGTCGGCGGCATCGCGTTCACGACCAATGTGGCCCATGAGGCCGACATCCAGAGCCTGATCGAGACGGTGGAGGCCGACCACGGGCCGATCGACCTGTTCTGCTCCAACGCCGGCATCGGCATCGGCGGCGGCGCCGAGGCGCCCAACGAGGGCTGGCAGCGCATCTGGGACATCAACGTCATGGCCCACGTCTGGGCGGCGCGGCACCTGATCCCGCGCATGGCCGCGCGCGGCGGCGGCTATCTGCTGAACACCGCCTCGGCGGCGGGGCTTTTGTCGCAGATCGGCTCGGCGCCCTATGCGGTGACCAAGCACGCGGCGGTGGGCCTGGCCGAATGGCTGGCCATCACCCACGGCGACCAGGGCATCAAGGTCTCGGTGCTGGCGCCCCAGGCTGTGCGCACGGCGATGACCGCCGGCAATCCCGACGGGGTGGCCAGCGTCGACGGCATGATCGAGCCGGAAGCGGTGGCCGAGGCCTGCGTGCGCGCCATCGAGGCGGAGGATTTCCTGGTCCTGCCCCACCCGGAGGTGCTGGAATACATGCGCCGCAAGACCGCCGACTATAACCGCTGGATCGGCGGCATGCGCAAACTGAACCGGCGTTTCCGGGGGTAAGCTAGACCCGGGCGCCCCCAAAATTTCCCGTCATCCCCCGCTGGAGCGCAGCGGAATGCGGGGGATCCATAGACACTCGCGTTTGACGGTGATCATGGGTGGCCCGATCAAGTCGGGCCATGACGATCAAAAAAAGTCAGACCGGATCGGCCGTTGCCTCGATGGGGGGCAGGCGCTCGCCGTGGATGGTGGATTCGAAGGAGCGCAGGCGTTTGTAGATCGACTGCAGTTCGACGATCGTGGTCCAGGAATTGACCAGGTACTGGAAGGACGAGCGGACCTGGCCGAAGGCGTCGAGGATCTGGTTCAACAGGCCCAGCGTGATGACGCCGGCGATGATGGTCGGGCCCAGCACCACGAAGGGGAAGATGTTGTCGGTCTGCAGGTACAGATAGCGGCCGACATTGAAGTACATGTAGTTGAAATAGAGGTTGAAATAGTTCTTGCGCACCGCCGCGAACAGCTCGCGGACGGTGGGCGGCGCGGCCCGCGCGGCGTCGTCCTCGCCATAGACCAGCTCCTTGCGGTAGGCCGCCTCCACCCGCTGGTTGCGGAACTGCAGGCCCGGCAGCCGCACGCCGATCGCGGCCAGGAAGACGGTGCCAAACAACGACCAGAAGATGGCGGACATCACCAGCGCGTTGGGCACGGCGCCGATCAGCGGCAGCATCTTGACGTTGGCGGACAGGTGCATCAGCACCGGTAGGAAGGCGATCAGGGTCATCACCGAATTGATGAAGCTGGAGCCCATGTCCTCGGTGGTCTGCGAGAAGCGCATGGTGTCTTCCTGCACCCGCTGGGCGGCGCCCTCGATCAGCCGCAGTTGCTGCCAGTGGCTCGTGTAGTAGTCGTTCATCGCCGTGCGCCAGCGGAACACATAGTGGCTGACGAAGAAGTTGGTCAGCACGATGAGGACGATGGCGGCGCTGGCGATGTTGAAGAAGGTCAGGATCTGGGCATAGAGCTGCGCCGCGGTCACCGGCGCGGTATGGCTGAGCGCGGCCCCGATCAGATTCCAGAACGGGACGTTCCAGGCGTTTATGACGACGCTGACCTCGACCTGGATGTAGGTGACGAACAGGATCAGCGCCGAGCCGAGGATCGACCAGCGCTGCCAGGGGTGCGGCGCGACGATGCGCCAGAAGCCGGCGAACAGGCCGACCGCCGCGGCGTAATAGAGATAGAACCACAGGAAGGGCCGCGACCAGAAGACCGAGATGCCGATGATCGGCGCCGCGCCGGGCGCCGCCGGCGGCAGGCCCAACCGGGCGCCCAGGGCCCGGCCGCCGCCGTACCAGAGCCCCACCGCCAGGGCGGTCCAGAGCGCCGCCGACCAGAAGAAGAAGCGCGGGCGCGGGAAGAACGACACGAACATGAGGCGGCGATCCGAATCTGGCCCTGTCGGGCGTGGGGTTTCTGACAGGCTATCCAATTGAGGCGAGCTTGGGTGCGTTTTTGCGGCGGCTTTGCGCTGGGCGGCCGGCCGGGGCCCTGCGTCAGACCTCGACCACCGCCTTGCCCACCGGGGCCAGGGCCATGCCGGCCATCTTCAGGTGCTGCCAGGCGAAGGGGATGCCGATGAGGGTGATGGCCAGGCCGATGGCCAGGATCAGGTGGTGCAGGGCCAGCCACCAGCCGGCGACCAGCAGCCAGACGACGTTCAAAAGCACGCCGCCGACGCCCGTGTCGCGGTCGACGACGATGCGGCCGAACGGCCAATAGGCGAAGCTGGCCAGGCGGAAGGTCGCCGGAACCCAGGGCAGGCCGACGATGGTGATGGCCAAGAGGCACCCGGCCAGGATCCACAGCGTGCCGGCGATCCAGCCGCCGAAGATGAACCAGAGCAGGTTCAGGAGCAGTCGCATCGGTGTCCCCCGGTTGCCTGAAGACTACACCTATCACCCCCGTCCGGCTCGCCAAGCACGCTCGCCAAGGCTGGGCGCCGGGCGCATGATCGGACCCCATCGGACATTTGAAACCCAAGGGAGCTCGACCATGAGCGAATTGCCCACATCCGTGCTCGGCCGCACCGGCCAGAGCGTCACCAAGCTGGCCTATGGCGCCATGGAGCTGCGCGGCGCCATGCCCGGCCGCGGCGGGCGCACCGTCTCCGACGATGACGCCAAGACCATCCTGAACGCGGTGCTCGACGCCGGCATCAGCCTGATCGACACCTCGCCGGATTACGGGCCGTCGGAGGAGCGGATCGGCGCATTCATCTCCCATCGGCGCGGCGAGTATTTCCTGTCCAGCAAGTGCGGCTGCGCGGTGAACCCGCCGCCGGGCGAGCGGCCGCCGCATGTCTTCACCCGCGCCAACGTCCGCGCCGGGGTGGAGCAGAGCCTGCGCCGCATGAAGACCGACCATATCGACCTGGTGCAGTTCCACATCAGCCCCAGCCGCGCCGAGCTGGAGGCGAACGATTCCGTCGCCGAGCTGGCGGAGCTGAAACGCGAGGGCAAGATCCGTTTCATCGGCATGTCCGGCACCCTGCCGAACCTGACCGACCACATCGAAATGGGGGTCTTCGACGCCTTCCAGATCCCCTATTCGGCGCTGGAGCGGGAGCATGAGGCGTCGATCCACGACGCCGCGAGCGGCGGGGCCGGGACCATCATCCGCGGCGGCGTCGCCCGCGGCCTGCCGGCGGCGGCGCCCGAGACGATCGAGCGCCTGCCCGAGCAGTTCCGTCGCACCTATGCGCGGCGCCGCGACCTCTGGGACGAGGCCGGGCTGGATGAGGTGCTGGATGGGCTGACCCGCATGGAGTTCATGCTGCGCTTCACCCTCAGCCATCCGGACATGACCACCACCATCGTCGGCACCGCCAATCCGAAACACCTGGCCGACAATGTCGCCGCCGCCAGAAAGGGGCCGCTGCCGGCCGACCAGGTCGCCGAGGCCAAGCGCCGGCTCGCCGCCGCCGCCGAAGCCCAGGCCGCCGCATGAGGTTCGGCAAGATCGTGGCGCGGTGAGGGCGCGCGGCGGTGATCACGCTTTAGCGTCCCTTCTCCCCTTCTGTAACGGGCCCTTGGAGGTCAATCCCCTTTTTCGAGCTTTTGTCGGTTCGCCGGGGTCATGCTTCTGTCCGTGGTCGGCGCTGGTGGCCGCCATCATCATGGGATCGATAAG
>DASQSO010000370.1:0-6096 GCA_035642335.1 Caulobacteraceae bacterium | reverse complement strand
TTCGAGAACCGGGGCGCCATGATGGGCGCCAGCAACCCGCACCCGCACGGCCAGATCTGGGCGACCTCAAGCATCCCCAACGAACTGGCCCGCGAAGACGCTCGGCAGCGCGCCTGGTCGGAGGCCCATGGCGAGCCGCTGCTGGCCGCCTATCTGCGCCGCGAACTGGCGGCGGGGGAGCGGGTCGTGATGCAGAACGAGGCCTTCGTCGCCCTTGTGCCCTACTGGGCGACCTGGCCGTTCGAGACCCTGGTCCTGCCGCGCCGCATCGTCAGCGGCCTGGACCGGCTGGACGACGGCGAACGCGACGCCCTGGCCGACATCCTTGGGCGCCTGGCCGGCGCCTATGACGCCCTGTTCGCCACCGCCTGCCCCTATTCCATGGGCTTCCACCAGCGGCCTTCGAAGGCCGCGGACGAGGCTCATTTCGTCATGCACGCGCACTTTTATCCCCCGCTGTTGCGTTCGGTGAGCATCCGCAAGTTCATGGTCGGCTTCGAGATGCTGGCCATGCCCCAGCGCGATTTGACGCCCGAAGACGCGGCGGCGCGGCTGAGATCGGTTGTGGTTTTACAAGGGGACGACGCGTGAAGCTCGGGGTCTGCTACTACCCGGAACATTGGCCGGAAGAGGTCTGGGCCGAGGACGCGCGGCGGATGGCCGAGATGGGCCTTTCCTGGGTGCGCATCGGCGAGTTCGCCTGGAGCCGCATCGAGCCGGATTCCGGCCGTTTCGACTGGTCCTGGCTGGACCAGGCGGTCGAGACCCTGGGCGCGGCGGGGCTCTCCATCGTCATGGGCACGCCCACCGCGACGCCGCCCAAGTGGCTGGTTGACGCCCATCCGGACATGCTGGCGCTCGACGTCCAGGGCCGGGTGCGCGGCTTCGGCTCGCGCCGCCACTATTGTTTCTCCAGCCTGACCTACCGCGCCGAATGCGCCCGCATCGTCGAGGCCATCGCCGCGCGCTATGGCGAAAACCCGGCCATCGGCGCCTGGCAGACCGACAACGAGTTCGGCTGCCACGACACCACGCTCAGCTATTCGCCGAACGCCGCCGAGGCGTTCCGCACCTGGCTGGCCCAGCGCTATCAGTCGATCGACGCCCTGAACCGGGCCTGGGGCAACGTCTTCTGGTCGCAGGAATACCGCGACTTCGGCGAGGTGAACCCACCGAACCTGACGGTCACCGAGACCAATCCGAGCCACCGGATGGACTATGCCCGCTTCGCCTCCGACGAGGTGGCCAACTTCAACCGGGTGCAGACGAAGATCATCCGCCGCCTGTCGCCCGGCCGCGACATCACCCACAACTTCATGGCCTTCCACACCAGTTTCGACCACTTCCACCTGGCCAAGGACCTGGATTTCGCCAGCTGGGATTCCTACCCCCTCGGCAATCTGGGCGAGGCCTGGTTTTCCGACGCCGACAAGCTGCGCTACCTGCGCCAGGGCCACCCTGACGTTCAAGCCTTCAACCACGACCTCTATCGCAGCGTCGGCCACGGCCGCTGGTGGGTGATGGAGCAGCAGCCGGGGCCGGTGAACTGGGCCCGGTTCAACCCAGCGCCGCTGCCGGGCATGGTGCGGGCCTGGAGCTGGGAGGCCTTCGCCCACGGCGCCGAGACGGTCACCTATTTCCGCTGGCGCCAGGCGCCCTTCGCCCAGGAACAGATGCACGCCGGCCTGAACCGTCCCGACCGCGCCCAGGACGTCGGCGGCCACGAGGCGCGCCAGGTCGCCGAGGAGCTGAAGGCGCTCGGAGAGCTCGGCCCCTGCCGCCGCGCCCAGGTCGCCCTGGTGTTCAGCTACGAGGCCGCCTGGTATCTGAACGTCCAGCCCCACGGCCAGGGCTTCCGCTGGCCGCCGCTGGCTTTCGACGCCTATTCGGCGCTGCGCCGCCGAGGCCTGGACATCGACATCCTGCCGCCCGACGCCGACTTCAGCGGCTACAAGCTGGTGATCTTTCCGACCTTGCCGATGCTGGACGAGGCGACTTTGGCCCGGTTCGACGCCTCGGAGGCCCTGGTGCTGTTCGGACCGCGCACCGGATCGCGCACGCTCGAGGGCGCGATTCCCGCCGACCTGCCGCCAGGACCGCTGCAATCGCGGTTGCCGGTGAAGGTGACACGGGTGGAAAGCCTGCGGCCGGGGGCCGGTCCCTGGGTCGAACTCGGCGACAAGACCCTGCCGGCGCGACTCTGGCGCGAGTCCCTGGAGACCGCGCTCGAACCCGTCGCGTCCTTCGCCGACGGCGGCCCGGCCTGGGTGCGCCAAGGGCGCTGGAGCTATCTGGCGACCTGGCCGGAGCCCGAGCTGTTCGATGCGGTGATCGAGCGGCTGGCAAAGGATGCCGGCCTCTTCATCACCACCCTGGAGGAGGGGGTTCGCCTGCGCACTCGGGGCGGCGTCGCCTTCGCCTTCAACTATGCGCCAGAACCCCGACGGGCGCCCGCGCCGCCGAAGGCGCGGATTCTGCTGGGCGAACGCAAGATGCCGCCTGGCGGCGTCACCGCATGGCGGCTCGATTGAACCGCTTCCTCCGGCTGGACGGCGGCGGCCAGACGCTGCTGCTGCAAAAGGCGGCGGGCCCGCCTCGCCTGGCCTATTGGGGCAAGCGCCTGCCCATCGACTTCGACGAGGCCGGGCTGGCCGCCCTGGCCGAACGCGCCACGCCGCATGGCATGCTGGACGGCGGCGAGACGCTGGACCTCTTCCCCGAGGCTGGCCGTGGTTTCACCGGCCACCCGGCGCTGGAATGTCACCGTGACGACGGTGCGTTCGTCACCCAGCTCGCCCTCGTCGATGTCGCCGAGATCGCCGATGGCGTCGAAATCCGGCTCGCCGACGCCAAGGCCGGCGTCGAGGTCGTCCTGACCATCGAGATGGAAGCCGGGACCGGGGTGGTCTCGTTCCGTAGCCGCGTCCGCAACGCCGGCGCGGCGCCGTTGCATCTCGACTGGGTCGCCGCCGCGGCCCTGCCGAGCCAGGATGACGAGGCCCTGGTGTTTGACGGCCGGTGGGCGCGGGAGTTCCGCACCGTGCGCCAGCACATCGCCACCGGCCTCCTGGTCAAGGACAACCGCACCGGCCGCACCTCGCACCATTCGCCGCCCTTCATGGTGGTCGGCGAGCCCGGCTTCGGCGAACATCACGGCGATGTGCTTGGCGCGCATTTCGCCTGGAGCGGCGACCATCGCCTGCTGGTCGAGCGCCTGCGCGACGGACGGCTGCAATTCCAGGCCGGTGAGCTATTCTGGCCCGGCGAAATGGTGCTGGCCGCGGGTGGAACCTATGAGACGCCGCGCCTTTACGCGGCGCGATCGACCGCCGGCCTGAACGGCCTTTCGGCCCGCTTCCACCCGTTCGTGCGCCACGCCATCCTGGGCGGCCGGCTGACCGGCAAGCCGCGGCCGGTGAATTTCAACACCTGGGAGGCGGTCTATTTTCGCCATGACCTGGAGGAACTGAAGGCGCTGGCCGACGCCGCGGTGGCCGTCGGAGCCGAGCGCTATGTCCTGGACGACGGCTGGTTCAAGGGTCGGCCGAACGACACGTCGGGCCTTGGCGACTGGACCGCCGATCCGGCCAAGTATCCGGACGGCCTCGGCCCCCTGGTCGATCACGTGTGCGGCCTCGGGCTCGAGTTCGGCCTCTGGGTCGAGCCGGAAATGGCCAATGCCGACTCCGACCTGCTGCGCGCCCATCCCGACTGGATCCTGGGCGTCGACGGCCGCGACCAACCGCTCGGCCGTGGCCAGTACGTGCTGGACCTGACCCGCTCCGAGGTCGCCCAGCACATCTTCGCCCAGATCGACGCCCTCCTGGCCGCCTACCCCATCGGCTATCTGAAATGGGACATGAACCGCGACTTGACCCATCCGGCCAGCCGCGGGCGTCCGGCCAGCCACAACCAGACCCGCGCGGTCTACGCCCTGATCGACCGGCTGCGCGCCGCCCACCCCGGAGTCGAGATCGAATCCTGCGCCTCCGGCGGCGGGCGGGCGGACTATGAGATTCTCCGCCGCACGGACCGCATCTGGGCCTCGGACTGCAACGATCCGATCGAACGGCAGCAGATTCAGCGCGGCTTTTCCATCTTCCTGCCACCGGAGGTGATGGGCGCCCACGTGGCGGCGGCCGTGAACCACACCACCGGCCGGCGCACCAGCCTCGATATGCGCGCGCTCACCGCCCTGTTCGGCCATTTCGGCATCGAGGCCGATGTCCGCGCCTTCTCCGAGACCGAACTGACCGCGCTGAAGGCCTGGATCGAGGTCTACAAGACTCACCGCGATCTGATCCACCACGGCCGGGTCGTGCGCCAGGAAACCGCCGACCCCCACGCCATCGCGACCATGGTGGTCGGCGAGGCGGGCGGCCTGGCCAGCTACGCCCGGCTGGACACGGCCACCTATGCGACGCCCGATCCCCTGCGACTGAAGGGCTTGGACCCGCTCGGCCTCTATCGCGTGCGTCTGCTCAACCCATCGCGCGCCGGCATGAAGGCCGCGCCCGCCCTGGCGTCCGGCGCGCCGGCGGAGGCGACCGGCCGCATGATCGAAACCATGGGCCTGCCGCTGCCGATCCTGCGCGTTGGCCAGGTCGCCGTCTTCCACCTGGAGCGCTTGGCGAGGCCATGAGTCGCGTCTAGAACCCGTCGAGCGGTCAAAGCTCCACGCGCCCGCGCCGCGACCTATTGACGATGCCGGCGTGGGGCAGGGAAGGAAGCGTTCGATGACTGATGGCGCGATACCGTCCGTTCGCCGTTCGCGCCTTCGCCAATGGCTGCTGAGCGCGGTCCTGTGCGGCTTCGCGTTCAGCGGGCCCGCCTTCGCCCTCGATGCTCCGGCGTCGCCCGCGCCGGGGCGCCCAGGTGTTGCGCCCGCCCCGCCGGTGACCTCGATGTCGGCGGCGCAGCTGAAGAAGATCAATGCGCTGCTCGACGATCAGGGCGCCGACCAGTCGATACCGGCCGTGATCATGACCCGGCTGGGCCTGACCCAACGGGAGGTCAGGCAGCTTGGCCTCATCGACAGAACGTCCGGCGACATCCATGCCTACGCTAGGCTTGTCGACGGCGGCGTGCTGCTTACCTTCGTGGATGCAAAGACCAAGCTGGTCTACACCTACCACTTTGACGCGCGGTTCAAGGTCGTCGGCTCGATCGTTATGGCCAAGGCCGCTCCGTCCGAGATCGCGACCACCGAGGCTGGCGCGCTCGCCGAGCTTTCCTATTGGGCCCAGATCGCCGACCACATCTGAGCGTCTAGGCCGCAAGGATGGCCGCCGCTGCGCCGAGGGTGATGGTCCCGGAGCTCGAGACGAGCGTTATGTGGTGTTTCACTTCGGCGTCCCGCGGTTCACACGCCTTGCCAAGGCCGCCAGCCCCAGCATCACGGCGCCGAACGCCGCCATCACCGAACCCCAGACCAGGTCGATGTTGAGGCCGGCGGAGTGGGCGTCGAGGGTCGCCCGGTCACCCGCCAGGCCATAGCCGGCGACCAGGAGTCCGATAGCGAGGAAGAGCAGGCCGATGGGCAGGCGGACGTCGAAGGGCATGGCTGGCCTTAGCGGAAGATGACGTTGAGAACGAGGGCGGCGGCCAGCATGATGACGCCCAGGGTGACCGGCCGCTGATACCATGGGCCGGGCTCGTCGGTGGTCCTGGGCGTCAGCGAATAGACCAGGCCGGCCAGTTCGCCCTCCGCCTTTGGCCGCGTCATCAGGCTGACGGCGATGGTGACGGCGAAACAGGCGCTCCACGCCCAGATGGCGGTCCAGAAGTTCTGCGCCATCTCGCTGGGATAGATGTGCGCGACCGCCAGCCAGCCGCCCTTGACGCCGATGCGGTCATCCAGTGGCAGGGTCAGGCCGTGGTGCAGGGCGGCGACGGCGGTGCCGACCGCCAGCCCCGCAAAGGCGCCGTGGCCGGTGGCGCGCTTCCAGAACATGCCGAGCAGGAAGGTCGCGAAGACCGGCGCATTGACGAAGGCGGCCAAGAGCTGGACCAGGTCCATGATGTTGTTGAACTGGCTGGCCAGATAGGCCGCGCCCACCGAGGCCAGGACGCCGAAGGCCGTCGCCAGCCGCCCGA
>DASQSO010000369.1:0-4637 GCA_035642335.1 Caulobacteraceae bacterium | reverse complement strand
CGGCCTTACCCGCGCCCCAAGTCGGTTGGTCTCGCCGCCGCGCGTCAAGGAAAGCCCGGTCAATTTCGAGTGCCGCCTCAGCCAGCTGATCCAGCTTGAGGGCGCCGACGGGACCAAGGCGGAGACCTGGCTGGTGCTTGGCGAGGTGGTGCTGGTGCATATCGACCCGGCCTTCATCGCCGACGGAGTCTACGAGACCGCCAAGGCGCGGCCGATCCTGCGCGCCGGCCGCTCGGGCGACTATGCCGAGATCAGGCCCGACGCCATGTTCCACATGACCCGGCCCGGCTGGCCGATCGAGTAAAGGAGACCGCCATGACCCATCCCGCCCTCGGCCCCGGCAAGACCGCGGTGATCACCGGCGCGGCCAGCGGCATTGGCCTGGCCGCCGCCAAGACCCTGGCGGGGCGCGGCCTGAACGTGGTGCTGGCCGACCGGCAGGAAGGCGCGCTGGCCGAGGCGCATGCGGCCGTGGCGGGTCTCTCGGCGCCGGAAAAGGTGCTCAGCGCCGTGACCGACGTCGCCCGTTTCGACGACTTGCAGGCCCTGCAGGACAAGGCGAGCTACGCCTTCGGGGCGGTCAATCTGTTGATGAACAACGCCGGGGTCGGCGCCAACCCGGGCAAGCCGTGGGAGGACCTCGACGGCTGGCGGCGGCTGATGGAGGTCAATCTCTGGGGCGCGATCAACGGCGTCCAGGCCTTCGTGCCCTGGATGCTGGCTCAAGGCCAGCCCGGGCTGGTGGTCAATACCGGCTCCAAGCAGGGCGTCACCCTGCCGCCCGGCAACAGCGCCTACAATGTCTCCAAGGCCGGGCTGAAGGCCTATACCGAGCTCTTGGCCCATGAGCTGCGCGGCGCGGCCGGCGATCGCGTCAGCGCCCACCTGCTGATCCCCGGCTCGACCTGGACCGGCATGACCCGGCGCGCGGCGGACAAGCCGCCCGGCGCCTGGACCGCCGGCCAGGTGGTGGATTTCATGATCGAGGGCCTGGAGCGCGGCGACTTCTACCTGCTCTGTCCGGACAACGAGGTTCCGCGGCGGCTGGACGAGCGGCGCATGGCCTGGATGGCTGGCGACATCATCGAAAACCGCCCGGCGCTGTCGCGCTGGCATCCCGACTATGCGGAGAGGTTCGCCGCGTTCGTCAAGGGCGACTGAGCAGTTATTCCGTCATCCCCCGCTGGAGCGAAGCGGAATGCGGGGGACCTATACGCACTGATCAGAGTCGGTGATCGTGGGTGGCCCGGACAAACGGGCCATGACGAATGGGGATGGGTTGTGCCCTTAGGTCAGGCTGGCGTTGGACGCCGTTTTGGGCTGATCATCCGGGTCAACAAATCAAAACACGGCATCGGGAGGCGAGCATGCGCACCAACGGCATCAACCACCTGGCGCTCGTCTGCCGCGACATGGCCGAGACGGTCGAGTTCTACACCCAGATTCTCGACATGCCGCTGGTCAAGACCGTCGCCCTGCCGGACGGCGGCCAGCACTTCTTCTTCGACTGCGGCGGCGGCAATCTGCTCGCCTTCTTCTGGTGGGAGAACGGGCCGCCGGCCGCGCCGGGCATCGCTTCGGTGGCCGACTTCCCGGCCGCGCCGATGAGCGCCGTCGGCTCGATGAACCACGTCGCCTTCACCGTCGATGAGGACGAGCTGGAGTCCAACCTACAGCGGCTGAAAGACAAGGGCGTGCCGGTCCTGCCCGTGGTGGTCAACCATGACGACTCCGAGCTGGGCGCCTCGCGCAAGATGCATCCCGGCGTCTTCGTCCGCTCGGTCTATTTCACCGACCCCAACGGCATCATGCTGGAGTTCGCCGCCTTCACGCGCAAGCTGACGGCCGCCGACGTGCGCCACCAGCCGGCCCACGTTGGCCAGCTGCAGAAGGCTTAAGGGCCCGTGCCGCGCCTGCGCCAGGTCCCGCGCGCCGAGGTGGCGTCGAAGACCATATCGCGCACCTACGAGCTTCTGTTCGGCGACCGCGACCCGGTGGCCGAGCCGGGCACCGATACGGGTACGCCCGGCGACTGGTGGACCGTCTTCGCCAATTCGCCGGACGTGTTCGACCACGCGGTGCGCGGCTTCGCCCTCTATCGCGACCCGGCCCGCAAGCTCGATCCGGTGCTGCGCGAGCTCGGCCAGACCCGGGTGGGCTGGGCCAAGGCCAGCCAGTTCGTCTTCTCCCAGCACTGCAAGTCCATGCGCGGCTTGGGGATAGCCGAGGAAAAGATCGCCGCCATTCCAAGCTGGCAGGTGGCGAATTGCTACACGCCGGAGGAGCGGGCGGTGCTGGCCTATACCGACTGTCTGGCGCTGTCGGCCGGACGCACGCCGGACGCGGTGTTCGACGCGCTGAAAGCCTTCCTGAGCGACGAGCAGATCCTCGAGCTCACCTACATCGTCTGCCTCTACGACATGCACGCGGTGATGAGCCGGGCGCTGCGCACCGAGTTCGACGACCGCGACGACCCGATCGTCGAGGTCGCCGCGCCCCAGGGCTTCAGCGCCCGCGATTTCCTGGATACCGGCCGAAGACCGACCTGAACCGCGCTAGTGTCCTTATCGAGTCCGAAGTTCGCCATCCGGCGTGGCAAGCCCCGAGCGAACTTCGGACTCGATAAGGACACTAGCCAGGTTATGATTCTAGTGTGGTTTACGAATTTGAAGTTCGCCACAGAGCCTGCCCCGATGACGGGGAGAACTTCAAATTCACCACGCTAGGGGGCGCCATGAAACGGACCTTGCTTGGCTTCACCGCCCTGGCCGCGGCCATCTTCGTCGCGCGGCCGGTCGCCGCCCAGACTCCGTCGTCCACCACCCATCGCGAGGTCGTGGTTCCGGGCCTGGACAAGCCCGTCGATATCGTCGTCGACCAATGGGGCATCGCCCACATCTTCGCTGGCAGCGTCCACGACGCCTTCTTCGCCCAGGGCTACAACGCCGCCCGCGATCGGCTCTGGCAGATCGACCTGTGGCGCAAGCGCGGCCTCGGCCGGCTCTCGGCCAGCTTCGGGCCGTCCTACGCCGCCCAGGATCGCGCCGCGCGACTCTTCCTTTATCGCGGCGACATGGACCAGGAGTGGGCCGCCTACGGCCCCGACGCCAAGACGGAGGCGCGGGCCTTCGTCGCCGGCATCAACGCCTATGTGACGGCGGTGCGCGCCGGCGCGGCGCCGCTGCCGGTGGAGTTCCGGCTGACCGGCAGCGCGCCGGAGCTCTGGAGCGCCGATGACGTGGTGCGCGTGCGCAGCAACGGCCTGACCCGCAACGTCGATTCCGAAGTGGCCCGCGCCCAGGTCGCCTGCGCGGCGGGCCTCGGCGCGGACCGGCTGCTCCGCACGATCGAGCCGCCGCATACCCTGACCACCCCGCCAGGGCTGAACCCCTGCGACGTCCCGGCCGATGTGCTGGCGGACTACAAGCTGGCCACCAAGGACGTGACCTTCGCGCCCGGTTCATCCACCAGCGCCGCCGCCGACGACAACCGGCATCTGGCCGACCTGGCCGCCGAGGCCGCCGCCGAGGGCTCCAACAATTGGGTGGTGGCGCCGTCGCGCACGGCCACCGGCCGGCCGATCCTGGCCAACGATCCGCACCGCACCCTCGGCGCGCCGTCGCTGCGCTACATCGTCGGGCTGAACGCGCCGGGACTATCGGTGATCGGCGCCGGCGAGCCGGCCCTGCCAGGAGTCACCATAGGCCACAACGACAATATCGCCTTCGGCATCACCATCTTCCCGATCGATCAGGAAGACCTCTATGTCTACGCGCTGAACCCGGCCAACCCGCGCCAGTACCGTTACAACGGCGGCTGGGAGGACATGCGGGTGGTCCACCAGACCCTGGAGGTGAAGGGCGAGGCGCCGCGGGACATCGAGCTGGACTTCACCCGCCACGGCCCGGTGCTGAAGATCGACCCGGCTACGCACCGCGCCTTCGCCATCCGCAGCATCTGGTCCGATCCCGGCACGGCGGCATATTTCGGCTCGGCGCGCTACCTGACCGCCGCCAGTTGGAGCGACTTCAGGCAGGCGCTGTCCCACTGGGGCGCGGCGACCCTGAACTTCGTCTACGCCGACACCGGTGGCAATATCGGCTGGATCGCCGAGGGCCGCGCGCCGATCCGCCCCAACTGGGACGGGCTGATGCCTGTGCCCGGCGACGGCCGCTATGAGTGGAAGGGCTTCCTCGGCGAGGACGAACTGCCCTCGGCCTACAATCCCGCCAAGGGCTGGTTCGCCACCGCCAACGAGATGAACCTGCCCGACGGCTACCCGGCCGAGCAGCGCAGGGTCAGCTTCGAGTGGTCCGATCCCACCCGCGCCAACCGGATCAAGTCGGTGCTGGCGGCCAATACCCACGTCAGCCTGGCCGACTCCATGGCGCTGCAGACCGACGACTATTCGATCACCGACATGCGCGCGGTGGCGCTGCTGAAGCCGCTGACCTCGTCCGATCCGGCGCTCGCCCAGGCGCTCGACCTGCTCAAGGCCTGGGACGGGCATGTGGGGGCCCAAAGCGCCGCGGCGGCCATTGCCGAGGTCTGGGTCAGCAAGCACCTGGGCAAGGCCACGGTGCGGGTGGTGACGCCGACGGCGGCGCAAGCATTGGTCGGCGCGGGCTCGCCCGACG
>DASQSO010000368.1:0-3230 GCA_035642335.1 Caulobacteraceae bacterium | reverse complement strand
GCCCATCAGGATGACCGGCTTTTTCGCGGCGCGCAGGGCCCTGGCGGTGGCGTCGATCTTGCCGGGGTCAGGCGCGGCCTCGGTCGGCGCGACCAGCACCGGCCCCTTGCGGCTGGCCGGCGACCAGGCGCAATCGGCCGGCAGCACCAGGCTGGCCGAGCCGCCGGGCGGGCCGTAGCTGGCCTGCACCGCCTCGGCGGCCAGGTCGGCGGCGTTGTCGGCGCTGTCGGCGACCTTCAGCCACAGCGAATTGGGCCTGGCCAGGGTCTCGATGTCGGAGGTCAGCGGCGCGTCGTACTTGCGGTGATAGGTGGCGTGATCGCCGATGATGTTGACGATCGGCGTGCCGGCGCGGCGGGCGTTGTGCAGGTTGGCGATGCCGTTGCCGTAGCCGGGGCCGAGGTGCAGCAGGGTCGCGGCGGGATGACCAGCCATGCGGCCGTAGCCGTCGGCGGCGCCGGTGACCACGCCCTCGAACAGGCAGAGCACCGGGCGAACTCGCGGCTCGCGGTCCAGGGCGGCGACGAATTGCATCTCGCTGGTGCCCGGATTGGCGAAACAGGCGCGCACGCCGTTGTCGGCCAGGGTCGAAATGACTGCGTCGGCGCCGTTCATGATTGAGCCTCCAGGGTCTCGAGGAAGCGGACCGGACGGCCCGTGCTTTCGGCGACCACTTCGTCGTCTCGCATGACGATCCGGCCACGGATGATGGTCGCCATCGGCCAGGCCTTGGCTTCGAAGCCGTCGAAGGCGGTCCAGCCGGAGCGATTGGCCTGGTCCTCGTTCCTGATGGTGCGGCGGGCGTTCAGGTCGACGATGGTCAGGTCGGCGTCGTAGCCCACCGCTAGGCGCCCCTTGCCGGCGATGTTGAAGACGCGATTGGGGCCTTGGGAGGTCAGATCGACGAACCGCTCCAGGGTCAGCCGGCCCTCCGCCACATGGGTTAGCATGACCGCGACCAGGGTCTGTACGCCAGGCATGCCCGACGGCGAGGCCGGATAGGGCCTGGCCTTTTCCTCGAGCGTGTGGGGCGAATGGTCGGTGCCGATGACGTCGGCAATGCCCAGCGCGATGCCGCGCCAGAGGCGCCGGCGGTGGCGCTCGTCGCGGATCGGCGGGTTCATCTGGGCCAGGCCCTTCAGCCGCTGGTAGCATTCCGGCGCGGCCATGGTCAGGTGCTGCGGGGTGATCTCGCAGGTGACGATGTCCTTGTTGGCGGCAAACAGCTCGATCTCGTCGGCGGTGGTGATGTGCAGGATGTGGATGCGCTTGCCGGCTGCGCGGGCCAGCGCGATCAGCCGCCTGGACGAGCGCAGCGCGGTCTCGGCGTCGCGCACTTCCGGATGGCTGGTCCAATCGCCCTCGCGCGCCAGCGGCTTGCGCTCGGTCAGCCGATCCTCGTCCTCTGAGTGAAAGGCGGCGCGACGGCGGATGGCGGCCAGCACGCGCTTGATGCCCTCGTCGTCGGCGATCAGCAGATTGCCGGTGGAGGAGCCCACGAACACCTTGACCCCGCAGCAGCCGGGCAGCCGCTCCAATTCGCCCAGTTGGTCGGCGTTCTCATGCGTGCCGCCGATATAGAAGGCGTGGTCGCAGTGCATGCGGCCCCTGGCGCGCGCCAGCTTGTCGGCCAGCGCCTCGGCCGAGACCGTGTTGGGATTGGTGTTCGGCATCTCAAACACGGCCGTGACGCCGCCGAGCACCGCGCCGCGCGAGCCGGTCTCCAGGTCTTCCTTCCACTCCATGCCGGGCTCGCGGAAATGCACCTGGGTGTCGATGACGCCGGGCAGGACGGTCAGGCCGCGCGCGTCGAACACCTCGCCGGCCGAGGCCTGGCCGAGGTCGCCGATGTCGGCGATCAGCCCGTCGCGCACCCCCACGTCCGCCAGCCCGCGCCCGGCATGGTTCGCCACCTCGCCGCCACGGACGATCATGTCGAAGGTGTCAGCCATGCGCGGTTCCGGTTTCGGGGATGGGCGCGTCTTCTATAAGCGCACTGGCGCTGCAGCCAAGGCGGCGCCACATCTGTCGCCATGACCGCCAGCATCGCTGAACTGAAGAGCCGCAGCGTCGTGGGAGTGATCGGGCCGGACTGGCGCGACTTCCTGCAAGGCCTGCTCAGCCAGGATGTCGAGACGCTGGCGGCGGGCGAGCTGCGCTTCGGGGCGCTGCTGACGCCCCAGGGCAAGCTGCTGTTTGACCTCTTCATCCTCGGCCGCGACGACGGCTGCTGGCTGGACGTGGCGGCGGACCGGTGCGAGGCGCTGATCCAGCGGCTGACCATCTACAAGCTGCGCGCCAAGGTCGAGATCGCCGCCGTCGATACGCCGCCGTGGGCGCTGTGGGGTGATGCGGCGGCCGACTGGCCGGCCGATCCACGGCTGGCCGCGCTCGGCTGGCGCGGCTATGGCCGCGAGGCGCCGGCCGGCGCCGTAATGGCCGAGGAGGCGGCCTATGACGCCATGCGCCTGGCCCTCGGCGTGCCCGACCCGGCCAGGGATTGCCCGCCGGAGACCAGCTATCCGATCGAGGCCAATTTCGACCTGCTGAACGGCATCGACTTCCAGAAGGGCTGTTTCGTCGGCCAGGAGACCACTTCGCGCATGAAGCGACGGGGCGCGATCAAGACCCGCATGCTGCCGCTGGATTTCGCCGGGCCTGAGCCGGCGTTCGGCGCCGAGGTGCTGGCCGGGACCTTGCGCGCCGGCGACGTGCGCACCGGCGCCGACGGCCGCGCCATGGCCCTCCTGCGCCTCGACCGCATCGAGGACGCCGCCCTGAGCGTCGATGGTCGTCCCGTGACGGTGGCGAGGCCGGCCTATTTCGCTACAAGCTGAGCGCCAGGCTCCGAAAGCGGGCTCGGCGAGTTTCAAGGGGAGGGGAATCGATGGCGGACCAGGCTGAGCAGGACGCGCGGATCGCCGAGGCGCTCGATGGAGTTGCCGATAGCGCGATCGCGGGCAAGCAGATCGTCGGCGCGGTGGTCATGGTCTCGCTCGGCGGCCGGCCGGTCTATGCGCGCGCCGCGGGCCTGGCCGACCGGGAGGCCGGAACGCCGGTCAAGGCCGACACCATCTTCCGATGGGCCTCGCTGACCAAGCCGGTGGTCACCGCGACAGCCATGGCGCTGGTGGAGAAGGGCGTCATCTCGCTCGACGATCCAGTGACGCGCTTCCTGCCGGACTTCCGGCCGAAGCTGGCGAGCGGCGAGACGCCGACCATCACGCTGA
>DASQSO010000367.1:0-2516 GCA_035642335.1 Caulobacteraceae bacterium | reverse complement strand
AGATTTTGATTTCTAACGTGCTTTTTGGGATATGACGTTCGCGCCGAGCCCGCCCCAACCCGCAGGCGAACTTCATATCCAGCACATTAGCCGCAGGCGGCGGCGGAAGTGAGGCCATCTTGGTGTTTCAGAGCTTGTTTCGCCAGCGCGGAACCAAGATTGTCGGGCGCGCGCTCTATGAGTCCGCTGTCGAGCGGGCCCGCGAACCCATGTTCTACACCCGGTTGGGCGTCGCCGACACGGTCGAGGGCCGCTTCGAGCTCTACAGCCTGCATGTGATCCTGCTGCTGCACCGGCTGAAGAGCGCGGGCGCTCAGGCGGGCGAGACCGCCCAGGCCCTGTTCGACACCTTCATCAGCCAGCTCGACCACGCCCTGCGCGAAATCGGCGTCGGCGACCTGTCGGTGGCCAAGAAGATGCGCAAGCTGGGTGAGGCCTTCTACGGCCGCGCCAAGGCCTATGACGCCGCCCTCGACGCCGGGCCGGGCGCCGAGCTGGAAGCGCTGATCGGCCGCACCCTGTTCGAGGGCGCCGGCGAGGCGGGCCGCATCGACGCGCTGGCGGCCTATGTGCGCGGTTGCGTCGCAGCGCTCGCCGGCGAGCCGCTGGCGGCCATTCTGGAGGGCCGCGTCGGCTGGCCCGACCTGACCCCATGAGCACCGGGGCGCCGGCCTGGCCGCACCTCATTGGGCTGGGCGAGGCCCGGCGCGGCGCCAGCCTGCGTCTGGTCGCCGACGACACGGCGCGCGCGGCCATCGCCGCGGCCCTCGAGCTGGTGGCGCTGGAGCAGCTTGAGGCCGAGGTGACGCTCACCGAATGGCTGGACGGGGTCCTGATCGCCGGCGCCTGGCGGGCCAGGATCGCTCAGATCTGCGGGATCAGCCTCGATCCGTTCGAGACCAACCTGGAAGGGCGCTTCAAGGTCCTCGCCGTGCCGCTTGGCAGCGCGAATGCACCGGCCGAGAGCCTGGGCGAGGTCGAGATCGACGCCGAAGCCGAGGACCCGCCCGATGTGTTGGAGAGTGAAAGCATCGACGTCGGCGCCTATGTGATCGAGCACTTGGCGCTGGAGATCGACCCCTTTCCGCGCAAGCCCGGGGTCACGTTCGAGGCGCCGGACGCGCCGACGACGCCATCGCCGTTCGACGCGCTGCGTGCGTTAAAACGTGACTGAGCCCGCGCCATTTGCATCGACGCGCCGCCGCTGTAGTGTCCGCCCGCGGGCCTTCGCGGGCGCCAGTCCTAGGGGCCTTTGACGCGTGTCCGATCCGACGGTGATTTCGATCGACGCGATGGGCGGCGACTTCGGTCCCGCGGTGATCGTCGCCGGCTTGGCCGGCGAGGTCGGGGCCTGGCGGGCCAAGGGGGTCCGCTTCCTGCTGCACGGCGATGCGGTCAGGATCGAGGCCGAGCTGGCGCGCAAGCCCGCCGCCCGCGACCTGTGCGAGGTGGTGCACGCCGACAAGGTGATCGCCAGCGACGAGAAGCCGGCCCAGGCCGTCCGCCGCGGCAAGGGCTCCAGCCTTTGGAACGCGGTTGAGTCGATTCGCGACGGCAAGGCGCACGCGGCGGTCTCAGCCGGCAACAGCGGCGCGCTGATGGCGGTCTCGAAGCTCGTCCTGCGCATGGCCGCCGACCTCGACCGGCCGGCTTTCGTGGTCAGCTGGCCGTCGGTGAACGGCGTGACGTCGGTGCTCGACGTCGGCGCCAATATCGACTGCGGCGCCAGCCGGCTGGTCGAGTTCGCCATCATGGGCGCGGCCTTTCACCGCGCCCTGCACGGAACGCCCAGGCCCAGCGTCGGCCTGCTGAATGTCGGCGAGGAAGAGCAGAAGGGCCACGACGAGGTGCGCGAGGCCAACCAGATGCTGCGCGAGGGCAATTTCGTCGAGGACTACCGCGGCTTCGTCGAGGGCGACGACCTGTCCTCGGGTGTCGTCGACGTGGTGGTCACCGACGGCTTCACCGGCAATGTGGCGCTGAAGACAGCCGAAGGGACCGCGCGGTTCATCAGCGCGGAGCTGCGCGGGGCGTTCGAGGCGACCTTGCTTGGCAGGATCGGGGCCTTGATCGCCCAGTCGGCCCTGCGTCGCCTGCGCTTGCGGATTCAACCCGACGCGGGGGGGCCGCTCCTGGGTTTGAACGGAATCGTGGTCAAAAGCCACGGCGGCGCCGACGCGAGGGGATTCGCCAGCGCCGTCCGCGTGGCGGTGGATCTGGCGCAAAGCGACTATGTGTCCGAGATTCGTCGCAATCTTGAAAATCTGACCGCCGTGCTGGCCGAACAGTCCAAGGCCAAGCCGGTGGAGAATCTGGGATGAGTTCGGTTTTGCGCAGCGCCGTTACCGGGGTGGGGGGATACCTGCCGACCGAGGTCGTCACCAATGACGAACTGGCCAAGACCGTCGACACCAACGACGCCTGGATCGTCGAGCGCACCGGCATCCATTCGCGCCATCGCGCCGCTCCGGACCAGGCGGCCTCTGACCTGGCCGTCGCCGCCGCCAAGAAGGCGT
>DASQSO010000366.1:0-3005 GCA_035642335.1 Caulobacteraceae bacterium | reverse complement strand
AGCCGCACGCACGGTTCTGTGCGGGGGGCGTGTCGTAAGACGCGTCCCTACCGCGATCGACCGGCCTCGCCGACCAAATTGAAGTCGCCATCACCAACAAAAAAGCCCTTCCCCTCGATGGGGGAGGGCTGGGTGGGGGTGTGGCCGCCGAGATGAAGGAAGGGAAGGGCCGAGGGCGGCGCCGAACGAGCTTTCTCTTGCCACGCCCGCGTGAACACCCCCAACCCCGGCCCTTCCCCCATCGAGGGGGAAGGGAGGACTGCTAGATCGATTGGTGAGCGATCTTCCGGATTTTCTCCAGCCCGGCGACGCCGTCGTTTTCAACGACACCCGGGTCATCCCGGCGCGGCTAAACGGCACGCGGGAGCGGGACGGGTCGGTGGTCGCGGTCGAGGCGACCTTGCACCGGCGGCTCGGCCCGCATCGCTGGACCGCCTTCATGAAGCCGGGCAAGCGGCTGAAGCTAGGCGACCGGGTGCGATTCGGCGAGCGCGACGACCGCGCCTGTTTCCTCGGCGGGCTGGACGCCACGGTGGCGGCCAAGGGCGAGGGCGGCGAGGTGACGCTTTCGTTCGACCTTTCGGGCCCAGACCTGGACGCGGCCATCGCGGAGCGCGGCGCCATGCCGCTGCCGCCCTATATCGCGGCCAGGCGCGCGGAGGACGAGCGGGATCGCCGCGACTATCAGACCGTCTATGCCCGCGAGGACGGCTCGGTGGCCGCGCCGACCGCCGGCCTGCACTTCACGCCGGCCCTTCTGGAGGCGCTGAAGGTCAGGGGCGTCAGCCTGCATTTCGTCACCCTGCACGTCGGCGCCGGCACCTTCTTGCCGGTGAAGACCGAGGACATCGCCAGCCATCCCATGCATCCGGAATACGGCGAGGTTTCCGCCGAGACGGCCGCCGCCCTGACCGCGACCCGCGCCGCCGGCGGACGCATCGTCGCCGTCGGAACCACGGCATTGCGGCTGTTGGAGAGCGCCGCGGACGAGGACGGCGTCGTGCGTCCGTTTGCGGCCGAGACGGCGATCTTCATCACCCCCGGCCACCGCTTCCGCGTCGTCGATGGGCTGATGACCAACTTCCACCTGCCGAAATCGACCCTGTTCATGCTGGTGGCGGCCTTTTCGGGCCTGGAGACCATGCGCGCGGCCTATGCCCACGCTGTCGCCCGCGGCTACCGTTTCTATTCCTACGGCGACGCCGGCTTGCTATTTCGCGGCCCCTGATGGGCGCCTATCCGTTTCGCATCTCGGCCAGCGACGGCGCCGCGCGCACCGGCGTCATCGAGACCCCGCGCGGGCCGATCCACACGCCGGCCTTCATGCCTCTCGGCACCGCCGGCACGGTCAAGGCGCTGACGGTCGACCAGGTGGCCAGCGCCGGCGCCGAGATCATCCTCGGCAACACCTATCACCTGATGCTCAGGCCAACGGCCGAGCGGGTGGCGCGGCTGGGCGGACTGCACAAATTCATGCGCTGGGAGCGGCCGATCCTGACCGATTCCGGCGGCTTCCAGGTGATGTCGCTGAGCAAGATCGCCAAGGTGGCGGAGGAAGCGGTGACCTTCCAGAGCCATATCGACGGTTCGCGTCATGTGCTGTCGCCCGAGCGCTCCATCGAGATCCAGGCCGATCTGCTGGGCGGCGACATCGTCATGCAGTTAGACGAGTGCGTGTCGTGGCCGATCGAACAGGCCAGGGCGGCCGAGGCCTTGCGGCTGTCCGCCCGCTGGGGAGCGCGCTGCAAGACGGCGTTTGGGGCCCGCGACCGCCAGGCGCTGTTCGGCATCCAGCAGGGCTCGACCTTCGAAGCCCTACGCCGCGAGAGCGCCGAGCGGCTGGTCGAGATCGGATTCGACGGCTACGCCATCGGCGGCCTGGCGGTCGGCGAGGATCACGCGGCCATGTGCGGGGTGCTGGACTATGCCGCGGCGATGCTGCCGGCCGATCGCCCGCGTTACCTGATGGGGGTCGGCAAGCCGATCGACATCGTCGAGGCGGTGGCGCGCGGGGTCGACATGTTCGACTGCGTGATTCCGACCCGTTCCGGTCGCCATGGCCAGGCCTGGACCTGGGCGGGTTCGGTCAACCTGAAGAACGCCGGCTTCGCAGACGACGAAAGCCCGCTGGACGCGGCCATCGACTGCCCGGCCAGCCGCGACTACAGCCGCGCCTACCTGCACCACCTGGTGAAGTCGGGCGAGATCCTCGGCCAAGTGCTGCTTTCCTGGCACAACATCGCCTTTTACCAGACCCTGATGGCCGCCTTGCGCGCCGCCATCGCCGAGGGGCGTCTGGAGGCGCTGCGCCTCGACGTCCGCGAGCGTGCAATGGCGGCTCAGTCGTCGTCCGAATCCATGTCGGAATAGGGCTTGCCGTCACCCGAAAGCAGCACGGCCAGGGGACGGGTGCCCTTGAACTCAGCCAGAATGGCCATGGCGATCACGGTCAATGGCGTGGACAGGAAGGCGCCGGTGATCCCCCAGACCATCCCCCAGAAGGCCAGCGCGAACAGCACCACCACCGGGTCCAGATTCAGCCGCTTGCCCTGCATGCGCGGCTGCAGGATGTGGCTGACCCCGAAATGCACCGCTTCCATGCCGACCAGCAGGATCAGCGGCCGATAGATGTCGTTGAATTCCAAAAGGCCGAATAGCGGTGGAAACAGCACCCCGATCGCCGCGCCGATGGCCGGGATGTAGTTGGCCAAGAAGATGATGAAGGCCCAGAAGAAGACGTGCGGCAGGCCGGTCGCCACCATCAGGATGGCCGAAAGCCCCGCGATGATCACCCCGACCACCGTCTGCACCCAGATGTAGCTTTCGACGCCGAGGCGGATGCGCTCGAACACCAGCCGCGCCTCTTTTCGCCGGTGCGAGTTGGTGAACAGCGCCGGCCACTTGGCGTCGAATCCCCGGCGCGAGGCGAGCAGGAAGCCGAGATAGATCAGCACGAAGACGGCGCTCTCGGCGAGGTCGCTCAGGCGCGAGGCGACCGCGCCGAC
>DASQSO010000365.1:0-6044 GCA_035642335.1 Caulobacteraceae bacterium | reverse complement strand
GCTGATCTGGCGCAGGGCAGCGAACGCGAGCGGCTGGTGGAGGAGACGGTCGACGCCTATGGTCCGGTCGACATCCTGGTCAACAACGCCGCCATCACCTATTTCATCCCGGTCGAGGACTTCCCGGAAAAGCGCTTCAAGCTGATGATGGAGGTGCAGGTCTATGCGCCCTTCCATCTGTCGCAGCTGGTGCTGCCGTCGATGAAACAGCGCAAACAGGGCTGGATCGTCAACATCTCGTCCGGCGCGGCCTTCCACCCGAAGGCGCCCTATGCGCAAGGCGCCGGTCGCGGCGGCACGGTCTACGGCCTGTGCAAGGCGGCGTTGGAACGGTTCACCACCGGCCTGGCCGCCGAGGTCTATGCCGACAACATCGCCGTCAACGTCGTTTCGCCGGGCCTGGTGGCGACGCCGGGGGTGGCCGTGCACGGCCTGATCACCGAGGCGTCCAAGGACCGGGTGCAGCCGATCGAATACATCGCCGAAGCCGTCTACCGGCTGGCCTCGGGCGACCCGAAGACCCTGACCGGCCGCATCGACCACGCCGCGCCGTTCCTGAAGGAAATGAACATCGAGCCTTCGGCCCTGGTCTGAGGCGGCGATGAAGTTCCTGAGTTACAGCACAGGCGGCGAGGCCAGTTTCGGCCTCGCCGCCGAGGCCGGCGTCATCGACCTGAAGTCGCGCCTCGGCGTCGGCTCGCTGAAGGCGCTGATCGCCGCCGGCGGCCTCGGCCGGGCGGCGGGCGTAGCTGGCGAAGCGCCCGACCATGCCTGGGACGCGGTGACTTTCCTGCCGGTTATCCCCGATCCCGACAAGATCATCTGTATCGGGATCAATTACGAAGAGCATCGGGCCGAGACCGGACGCTCGGCCGTGGCCCACCCGACCGTCTTCACCCGCTTCGCCGACACCCAGGTCGGTCATGGCCAGCCGATTATCAAGCCCAAGGTCTCGGAGACGGTCGACTACGAGGGCGAGCTCGCCGTCGTCATCGGCCGCGAGGCGCGGGGTGTCGCCGAGGCCGACGCGCTCAGTCATGTGGCCGGGTTCGCCTGCTACAACGACGTCTCGATTCGCGACTTCCAGCGGCACACCACCCAGTTCACCCCGGGCAAGAACTTTCCGGGCACCGGCCCGTTCGGCCCCTACCTGGTGACGCCGGACGAAGTGGGTGCGCTCGGCCCGCAACGGATCCAGACGCGGCTGAACGGCCAGGTGGTGCAGGACTCCACGCTCGAACACATGATCTTCGACGTGCCGAAACTGATCGCCTACCTCTCGCTCTGGACGCTCCTCAGGCCAGGCGACGTCATCGTCACCGGCACGCCAGGCGGCGTCGGCGCGGCGCGCACCCCGCCGCTCTGGATGAAGCCGGGCGACGAGGTCGAGGTCGAGATCGATAGGGTCGGGTTGCTGAAGAACCGCGTGGCGGCGGAAGAGAGCTAGAAGCTCGGGTCGCACCGACCTCCAAACCGTCATCCCCCGCTGTAGCGAAGCGGAATGCGGGGGAGCCATGAACACCTGATCTGGGACGGTGATCATGGATGGCCCGAACAAGTCGGACCATGACGGACTAATTTTGAGACCTAGGCCGCCGCGGAGGCCTCGCAGCCGCCTTCCTTCAGCACGCGTTTGGTCGAAGCCGGCCACTTGGCCAACATGGCGGCGGGGCGGATCGGGCGGGGACTGAATTCGCCGCCGCGGTTGGGGCAGCGGCCGCCCAACACCCCTTCGGCGCAGTCGCGGCAGAAGGTGCATTCGAAGCTGCAAATCATCGCCGCATCACATTCCGGCGGCAGGTCGCGATCACAGCACTCGCAGTTGGGGCGCAGTGCGAGCATGGCCGGGCTCCTTTTCAGTCCGCCCGCAGCTTGGCGCCCTCGTGCTCCAGCAGCCAGCGTTTGCGCGGCAGGCCGCCGCCATAGCCGGTCAGCGAGCCGTCGGCGCCGATGACCCGGTGACAGGGCGCCACGACGCCGATGGGGTTGGCGCCGTTGGCGAGGCCGACGGCTCGCACCGCCGATGGCCTGCCAATCTTTGCCGCCAGCGCGCCATAGGTCAGGGTCGCGCCGACGGGGATGCGCCGCAGCGCCGCCCAGACAACGCGCTGGAACGGCGTGCCGGCGGTTTCCACCTCCAAGTCGTCCAGGGCGTGAAGGTCGCCGGCGAAATAGGCCTCCAGCGCCGCCCTCGCCGCCGAGGGCGGGCCGTGGTCGCCGAGGCTCACGCCGCCGTCCCCGTAGTGCAGGCGCAAAAGGCGCCGCGTCCGCTCTTGGTGGTCGTCCCAGTCGAGCGTGCGGATGCGGCCTTGCTCATCGGTCAGGAGCACGATGACGCCGATCGGGGTCGCGATCAGCTCGCGTCCCAGGATCAGGGGTCTCGCAGCGGGGTCAGGCATCGAATCCACCGTGTTTCGCGTCGGCTGGATTTTAAGGTGTCAACCGATACGCGCGCGCTGTATTCGGACCCTGATGTCCATCCCATGCCGGCGCGGCGCAATCTTGGGTATTCATGTTCGTCCCCGATGTCGATCTCGGCCTGATCGAGGGCTTCTACGGCGGACCCTGGACCTGGCCGGAGCGGCGGGCGCAGGCCGACACGCTCAGGTCCAACGGCTACGGCTTCTACATCTATGCCCCCAAGGCAGACCAGAATCTGCGCCGCCGCTGGCGTGAGGAGCCGCCGGCCGAGACTCGCGACGGCATGGCCGCGCTCTCGGCCCACTGCCGCGGCATCGGCATGCGCTTCGGGGTCGGCCTCAGTCCGTTCGAGATCTATCGCGACTTCAACGCCGAGGCCCAGGACGCCTTGGCGCGCAAGCTGGACTGGCTGGACGCGATCGGCATCGACGATCTGGGCGTCCTGTTCGACGACATGCGCGGCGACATGCCGGAACTGGCGGCGACCCAGGTGCGCATCGTCCATTGGATCGCCGAGCGCACCCGCGCCACCCGGCTGATCGTCTGCCCGACCTATTACAGCGACGACGCCAGTCTCGACCGCTTCTACGGCGCGCGGCCGGCCGGCTACCTGGAGGATTTCGGCGCCGGCCTCGATCCGGCCATCGAGGTGTTCTGGACCGGCGAGGAGGTCTGCTCGCGCGAGTTCAGTCCCGGTCATCTGGGGCGGGTGGCGGCGGCGCTGCGTCGCAAGCCTTTCCTGTGGGACAATTATCCGGTCAATGACGGGCCGGGCATGAGCCCGTTTCTGCACCTGCACGGTTTCACCGGCCGACCCGCGGCGATTGGGCCGCATATCGCCGCCCATGCGGTCAATCCGGCGACGCAGCCGACCTTGAGCCTGATCCCGGCCCTGACCCTGGCCGAGAGCTACCGGCTGGGCGAGGCCTATCAGTATATCGAAGCCTTCGACCGCGCCGCCGAAGCCGTCCTTGGCCCCGATCTGGCCAGGCCGCTGAAGCGCCACGCGCGCCTGTTCCAGGACCAGGGGCGCGACCGGCTGGACGCAGAGACCATGACCAGGCTGCGCGCCCGCTACGCCGCCTTCGACCACCCCGCCGCCCGCGAGATCGTGGGTTGGCTCGACGGCGCCTATGTGGTCACGCCGGAGATGATGGAAGGAGCGTAAGAGACCTCTCCCTCTGGGAGAAGTTTTAAGAGGCGATGGCTTCGCCTACGCGTCGTCGTCATCCACCCAGTCCATCGTCCGCTGGACGGCCTTCTTCCATTTGCGGAGGCCGGCGGCGCGGGTGGTCGCGGACATGGCCGGTTTCCACTCGGCGGATTTGCGCCAGTTCTTGCGTAAGGACGCGGTGTCCGGCCAGTAACCCACCGCCAGCCCCGCCGCATAGGCCGCGCCAAGGCAGGTGGTCTCGGCCACCACCGGGCGCACCACCGGCGCATTCAGCACGTCGGCCTGGAACTGCATGAGCAGGCTATTGGCGGTCATGCCGCCGTCGACCTTCAGCGTGGTCAGCGCGACCTTGGAATCGGCGACCATGGCGTCGACCACCTCGCGGGTCTGCCAGGCGGTGGCCTCCAGCACGGCGCGGGCGATGTGGCCCTTGGTGATGTAGCCGGTCAGGCCGACGATGGCGCCACGGGCGTCGCTGCGCCAATAGGGGGCGAAGAGGCCCGAAAAGGCCGGCACGAAATAGCAGCCGCCATTGTCGTCGACGGTGCGCGCCAGGGCCTCGATCTCCGGCGCCGATGAGATCAGGTCGAGGTTGTCACGCACCCATTGCACCAGGGCGCCGGTCACCGCGATCGAGCCTTCCAGGGCATAGACGGCCTTCTCGGTTCCGATCTGGTAGCCGACGGTGGTCAAAAGCCCGTTCAGGGAATGGACGATCTTGCCGCCGGTGTTGACCAACAGGAAGCTGCCGGTGCCATAGGTGCACTTGCCCTCGCCGGGCGAAAAGCAGGTCTGGCCGAACAGCGCCGCCTGCTGGTCGCCGAGCGCCGAGGCGACCGGGACCCCGTCCAGCACCCCGCCCGCGGCCTTGGCGTAGACCTCCGACGAGGGCCGAATCTCCGGCAGCATGGCGCGCGGCACGCCGATGGCTTCCAGCAGGTCGTCGTCCCAGTCCAGTGTCTTCAAGCTCATCAGCATGGTGCGGCTGGCGTTGGTCACGTCGGTCACGTGGCGGCCGGTGAGCTTCCAGATCAGCCATGAGTCCATGGTGCCGAACAGGATGTCGCCGCGCTCGGCCGCCGCCCGCGCGCCGTCGATGCTGTCCAGCAGCCAGCGGATCTTCGGGCCGGAGAAATAGGTGGCCAGCGGCAGGCCGCACTCATTGCGGAAGCGGTCCGGGCCAATGCGGCCGCCCAGGTCACGCACCAGCCGGTCGGTGCGGGTGTCCTGCCAGACGATGGCGTTGTGGATCGGTTTGCCGCTGGCCTTGTCCCACAGCAGCGTGGTCTCGCGCTGATTGGTGATGCCGACGGCGGCGAGGTCGGCGGCGCCGATCGAGAGCTTGGCCAGGGCGCCGGCGACCACCTCGGCGACATTGGCCCAGATCTCCTCGGCGTCGTGTTCGACCCAGCCGGGCCTCGGGAAGATCTGCCGATGCTCCTTCCGGTCCACCGCGGCGATGTCGCCCTTGGCGTCGAAGACGATGCAGCGCGACGAGGTCGTGCCCTGGTCGATGGCGGCGACGTAACGGGTCATGGGCGTTCCCTCTCCCTTTGGAGAGGTGTTTTAGGTCGCGGCGGGGTCGGCCGGTAGATGGGGCTCGTACGGGGAGCTGGGCGCGGCCGATTCCTTGGGCTCGCGCCAGCGGCGCACGCGGTCGAGGTAGATGTAGACCACCGGCGTCGTGAAGAGCGTCAGAATCTGCGAGACCGCCAGGACGCCGACGATGGCGTAGCCCAAGGGCTGGCGGAACTCCGCGCCCGTGCCGTTCATGAGGATCATCGGCACCCCGCCCAAAGCCGCGCAGGCGGTGGTCATCAGGATGGGCCGCAGCCGCTGGTGCGACGCCTGCCTGACCGCCTCCTCGGCGCTGAGGTCATTCTCGCGCTCGAGCCGCAACGCCACATCGACGATCATGATGCCGTTCTTCTTGACGATGCCGATCAGCAGAATGATCGCGATGATGCCGATCACATTCAGGTCCTGACCGGCGAGCTTCAGCGCCAAGAGCGCGCCCAGACCCGCCGAGGGCAGCGTCGAGAGGATCGTCAAAGGATGGATGAAGCTCTCATACAGCACGCCCAGGATGACATAGACGGCGATCAGGGCCGCGCCGATAAGGATTGGTTCGCTGGACAGCGACTGCTGGAAGGCCTGGGCGGTGCCCTGGAAGGAGCCCGTGAGCGTCACCGGCGCGTTCAGCTTGTCGCGGGCCTCCTCCACCGCCTTGGTCGCCTGGCTGAGCGCGACGCCGGGCGCCAGGTTGAAGGACAGGGTCGCGGCCGGATATTCGCCCTGGTGGCTGACCGTCAGACTGCCCGTCGCGTTGGGATCGGATTTCACGAACAGCGAAAGGGGAACGGTCTTACCGGTGAGCGGCGACAGGATGTACATGGAGTCGAAGATGTGCGGCGTGGCCTGCAGTTCCGGGGGCGCCTCCAGCACCACG
>DASQSO010000364.1:0-6081 GCA_035642335.1 Caulobacteraceae bacterium | reverse complement strand
GGCCGGAGCTGCCGACCCTGGTCAAGGTCATGAAAGCCTTCGGCGTCCGGCTGGCCGCGGTCGACTCTTCTCGCTGAACGGTGCTCAGGTTGCGGGCCGGCGGAGTTCGGGCGTAGCATCGGGCCAACAAGAAGAAACCGGCCGTCAGAGCTGCGTTTCAACTCTGGAGGAGACCCCATGGCCAATGCGCAACTGGCTGAAAAACCACCCTATCTTGGCCTGCTGAACGCCATCTCGTTGGCCGAGACCAGCGCCGGCGTCTATCTGGAGGCCTGGGCCAATGCGACGCCCGACGAGGACCTCGCCTGCGCGCTGCGTCTGGTCGCCGCGCGCGAGACCAGCCATGGACAGGTCTTCTGCCGGCGCATCGCCGAACTGGGCTACACGCTGCGCCAGAAGCCCGACGCCTCCGCCGCCAAGCGCCTGGCCAAGCTGGCCAATCCGGCGATCAGCGACCTGGAGAAGATCGGCGACGAACGCGAGGAGGCCGACCCGTTCCGCGAGATCAAGCGCGGCATCGCCAACGACGCCTACGATCCGATGACCTGCAACCTGCTCAGCTGGTACATCGCCGAGGAAGGCGATTCCGGACGGCGCTTGCGCGCGGCCTATGACTGCGTCCGGGAAAAGGCCCACGACCGGTCGGGCAAGGCCAACGGTCGCGCCGCGCAATCCATGGGACCCAGCGACGACGCCCAGGCGATCATGGCCTGCATGAGCGACGGCTTCGCGCGGCTGGAAAAATCGTTCGAGAAGCTGGCCCGCGCGGTGAAATAGTCGCCTTAAGCGGCTTGATCCGGGCTATCTCCACCACCCGCGCGCAAGGGGAGACGGGACGTGGACATCTGGCCATTGGGCGAACGCACCGACCTTGCGCCGGCCGATTATCTCGACTCGGGTGGCGCGATCTTCGCCACCTTCGACGCCCGCACCCAGGATTCCGGCAACGTCTCCTTCGGCGTCGAGGCGGGCGGCCGGCGCTGGTTCGTGAAGACGGCGGGCGATCCGGCCGACCTCGCTCCGTTCCTGCCGCATGACGAGCGCACCGCACTGCTGGCCAATGCGGAACGTCTTGCGCGCTCGGTCGCGCACCCCGCCCTGCCAGCCCTCAACGGCGTCGTCCAGTCGGCCTGGGGGCCGATGCTGGTCTACGACTGGGTGTTCGGCGAGCTGATCCGGACGCCGGAGGCGCGGCGGAGCGACCCCGCCAGCGCCTACCGGCGGTTTCGCGGCCTGCCGCTGGACCAGTTGACGGCCGCGATCGCCGCCATCCTCGACCTGCACGTGGCGCTGTGCGGCGCCGGCTGGGTCGCCTGCGACTTCTACGACGGCTCGCTCATCTACGACTTCGCCGGGCGCACGATGCGGGTGATCGACCTCGACAGCTACCATCTCGGTCCGTTCACCAACCAGATGGGCCGCCTGTTCGGCTCGACGCGATTCATGGCGCCGGAAGAGTTCGAACTCGGCGCGCTGATCGACGAGCGCACCACCGTCTTCAACCTCGGCCGGGCGATCTCGGTCTTCTTCGGCGACGGCGACCTCGGCCGGGCCGGCTTTCGTGGCGACGAAGCCCGGCATCACGCGATGACCCAGGCATGCAGCGTCGATCCGGCGACGCGGTTCCAGAGCGTCGCCGCCCTGGCGCAAGCCTGGCGAGGATGACGGAAACTTAACAGCGTTCAGGTTGCGATCTTCGGCGCATCATGCCTAGCATCCTTTCAAAGCTCCGCCGAGAACCCGCCCATGACCACCGACCCGTTGCCGGGCATATTCCAGCTTACGCCGCTCAATCCGGACTATCGCGACGACCCGCACGCCGTGCTGGACGACCTGCGCGCCCGATGCCCGGTGCACCGGGACGAGACCTCGGGCAGCTTCATCCTGACCCGCTACAACGACGTGCGGCCGCTGGTTTCCGACCGCAGCCTGTGGCGCGACCCGATCCGGGCCGAGCAGGCGGCGCTGATGTCGCGCCGCTTCGTCGACAACCTTGAGGACGAGACCAATCGCGGCGAGTCGACCAGCATCCTGATGCTGGACAACCCCGACCATGAGCGCATCCGCCAGCCCCTGGCCCAGGCGCTCTACGCCCGCGTCGCCAAGTTCCGTCCCGAGGTGGATCGCATCGTCAGCGAAGCCCTGGACGCCATCGACGCCAGCCAGCCGTTCGACCTGATGAGCGCCTTCTGCGTGCCGGTTCCCGTCGATGCCATCGCCTCGATCCTGGGCGTCGACCGCGACCGGCTGGCCGACTTCCGCGAATGGTCGGAGGGCGTCATCCAGGGCCTCAATCCGTTTCGCAACGACGAGCAGACGGCCAGGATGGAAAAGTCCGGCGCGGCGCTCAGCGCCTATTTCACCGAGACCATCGCGGCGCGCCGCAAGGAACCGCGCGACGACCTGATCTCGGACATGGCCCGGCTCCAGGCCGAGGGCGCGCCGCTGAGCGACATCGAGGTGCAGATCAACCTCACCGCCCTTTTGATCGGCGGCAACCTGACCACCACCGACCTGATCGGCAACGGCGTGCGCCAGCTTCTGCTCAACCCCGCCGAACTGGCCAAGCTGCGCGCCGATCCGGAGATCATCAACGCCGTGGTCGAGGAGATCCTGCGCTACGAGCCGCCAGTCGACATCACCGGCCGCATCGCATCAGCGGATATGGAGGTCGGCGGTTGCCCGGTGAAGGCGTCGCAGTCGATGACCTTCTCCCTGCGCGCCGCCAATCGCGACCCCGAGGTGTTCGAGAACCCGCACAGCTTCAATGTCACCCGCAAGCACAAGCCGCACATGGCCTTCGGCGGCGGCGCCCACATCTGCATCGGCGCGCCGCTGGCCAGGCTGGAGGCGCAGGTGGCGCTGGTGAAGCTGTTCGACCGCTTCCCGCACTTGGCCTTCGCCGATCCGGACGCGCCGCCCAACTGGCGCACCCTGCCCTTCTTCCGCGGCCTCGAGCGGCTGGAGCTGCGCGCCTGAACGCCTGGCCCTGGGCCGAAAGGTGCAGCGCGGCCTGGCGGTCACCACGACCTGAAGCCTTGAGATGCCGCCTAGCGTGGCTGCCGGCTGGCGATGATGTCCGCGGTCATCGCCTGGCGTAGGACCTTGCCCATCGCGTTGCGCGGCAGCGCCAGCATGTACTGGACGTGCACGCCGGGAAATCCCCGAAGTTCAGCCTGGAGCGCGGTTGTCAGCAGGGTGACATCGACCGGGCTTGGCGCCTGAATCACCAGGTGCAGTTCTTCCTCGCCGTGATCGTCCTGCAAAGAAAGCAGGCAGGCGCCGGCGACGCCCAGCATCTCGCGCAGACGGTCCTCGATCGGCGCCGGGGAAACCTTGTGGCCCCGGACGTTGATAACTTCGGTGACCCGGCCTTGCAGCGCGATGCGACCGTCCTCGCGCATGACCGCCAGATCGCCGGTGTAGAAGAAACCGTCTTTGAAGAAGGCCTTGGTGGCCTCCTCGTCGTGCAGGTAGCGCGTCGGGCCGCCTTCCGTGCCGACTCGCAGGCGGCCGACCTGTCCGACGGGCACGGGCCGGTCGAAATCATCGACCAGCTGCACGACGCTGCCGGGCGAAAGCAGGTGCCAGCGATGGTCATCGGGCGTGTCGAGCGGCGTGTCGGCGATGGGGTGGCTCTCGGTCGCGCCGAGGCCGTTGAACAGCTTGGGCGTGATGCGCGCCTTGGCCTGGTCGATCTGCGCCTGGGTGACGGTCCCCCCGACGATCGACAGATGCATGGTCTCGCTGCGCGGGAAGGCGCCTTCGGGCTGGGCCAGAATGGAGTCAAGCATCCCGGGCACCACCGTCGAGCTGGTAAGGCCGGGGCGGCGGAACACCAGATGCGGCTCGAGGCCCTGGTGGAAGACCACCGTCGCGCCGACTGTCCAGGCGTTCGACGGCGCTTTGTGGCCAATTCCGGTCCAGCCGCCGAACTCGAACAGGTTTGGCACGGAATCCTGGTTCATGCCGCTGGCGGCCCGCCTTATCCGCAAATACTCCGGTTCGAAGGACGGGTCGAAGAGCACCATCTTGTATTCACCCGTGGTGCCGGAGGTCCGCAGGATGTGGCCGCCCATCGGCTGCGGCGCCGCATCGATGCCGAGCGGCGTCTCACCGTCCGGCGCGGCGAGGATCAGCGGCCAACCCCGCTTGGCGCATCGTTCGGCGAGACCCGGCCAGCCTTCCCTGGCGCTGGCGACAACGCACCGCACTTCGGGCAGCCGCAAGGTTTCGGAATCGTCGGCCGATGACACCGCGATAGTGGTCAGGCCCAGGCTGCGCAGCGCCAGGCTGAACACCCAGTAATCCCGCAGGTGGCCGACGACCACCACCGCGACGCCCTGGCCGACCACGCCG
Organism: Caulobacteraceae bacterium; assembly: GCA_035642335.1. Classification (GTDB taxonomy): domain Bacteria; phylum Pseudomonadota; class Alphaproteobacteria; order Caulobacterales; family Caulobacteraceae; genus Poindextera. Next base: position 1,722 of record DASQSO010000364.1, on the reverse strand, counting down.
AGCCGATGGAAATAGCCGCGAGCCTCCGCGATCGCCCGGGCGAACCTCCGATACGACCAGGTCTCGCCATTGTATTCGAGCGCGGCCTTGTCAGGCGTCTTTTCCGCCCATTCGAAGACCAATCGCGTAACCATCGCCAGGCCTAATCCCAATGCCTGACGTATTGGCGCAGGCCCGCGAATGCCGCCTCGCCCGCCGGCGTTAAGCCGGCATCGGCCATGACCGTGGCCAAGCCCTGAATGCAGACCGCCTTGTCGTGGGCGAGCTGGTCGCCGGCCCGGGCCATTTCGTCCTGGTCGAGCACGCCGGCGCCGATCATAGCCTCAAGCGCGTAGGCCATCCGCGCGGTCACGTAGGTCGCGTGCGCCACCCCCTCCATCGGCCGCGGGTCTCGACGGAGCGGCGACGAATAGCGTTCGGCCGCATCGTTCTCGGTCAGCTGGCCACCGACGGCGAGACCAAACAGAAGACTGTGCGCCGCCTCGTGCGCCAGCGAGACCGCCAAGTCCAACCGGTCCCCGAACCTGTCTGCGTTCAGCACCAGGGCGCCCCAGAGCGAAAAGGTCGACGCGCCGCCGAAAACAACGCCCTCCGGTCCCTCGCCGGGCCTGACCAGCACCACCTCCCTGACCAAGGCGCGGAACTCGGCGAACAGGTCCGGCGCTCCAGCCTTGATCAGACCGAGCGCGCCCTTTATTTGCGCCGTGGCGCGATCGCAAGTGTCGGGAAGCACCGGTTCGATCTCGCAGGCGATGTCGCCGCGGAGCAGTCGCCGGTAGCGGGCCGACTGACCTTCGCCGATATCGTGGTCGTCGAGCGTGACGATACGCAAACGCCTCGGCGCCGGCGGCCAGGAGCCTAGCAGTTCGTCGAGCAGAGCCTGGGGATCGCGGTCGGCGAACAGTGCGAGCACGAGATCGACATAGACGCCGAACAGCGCCGGCGGCGCTGGAGCGGCCTCTATGAAGTTGAGCAGAGCCGTCACGCGCCGATCGCCGTCAGCCATCGATGGATCAAGGCTCTCGAAGATGGTCTTGAGGCTATCGACCAAGCCCGCGCGCACGGCCTGGTCCAGCCGAGATGCTCTCGCGGCGTCGGGGGCGAACCCATAGTTCACCGCCGGCCCCAGCGGGTCCTCGGAAGCAGGTGCGATCATTATTGCAGCCGCGGCGTCAAGTCCGCGGGCCGAAGTCAGCGGGTTGGCTTGATCTCGCCGGTCTGGCCCACCATGGCGGCGGGAAGTCGCGGCGCCTGGGTGTTGAAGCCGATCAAGGGCTTGCCGGCCAGACGGTCACGAATGGATGTCTTCGAGTTTTTCATGAGTCCCTCCATTACCGCTTATGGATACAAATCCCGCCGCAGCAGGTCAATGATACTCAGCCATAGGCAAGCAGGAAGGCGGTAATATCCCGATCGCCGCGCAGGTGGACAACCGGAACCAGGGCGCCATGCTTGCGCCGCGCCACCTCGATACGCGGCCGATTGATGCGCTCGAAGCCCAAGATGAAGCACAGGGCCTTGATCAGATCCCTGGGCCGATGCGCCTCGCCCGGTCGAAACACCCGCCTGATCACCCGCCAGGCGCAGTGCAACCTTGGCCGGTCGAGCCAGACGATCAGGTCGGCACGCGGCAGGCGGATGTCGAAGGTCGCCACGGCGAAGTTGCCGTCGCTGATCCAGGCCTCGCAGGCGTGGGCCTCGATCATCATCGCGCGGAAACGC
>DASQSO010000363.1:0-2452 GCA_035642335.1 Caulobacteraceae bacterium | reverse complement strand
CCGAGCCTCCGCAGCATCAACCCGCGACCTCGCACCCAGGGCATCCCAATCGCCAGCCTGATGACATCGGCCGGGATGTCGTATCCGCCCAGCTTGGCCGCTTCGATGTACGCCTGCTGGTATAGCGTCTCAGTGTCGAATATCAGCCCGTCCATATCGAAGATGACGGCTTGCGGCGCGCAGGGCAGAGGCATAGCCCAGCTTATGCGGTACGCCCTCGGTCGCCTCAAGCCTCCTGGATGAAGAGGCGTCCGGACCTAGCGTCCGCTTCCACCCATCCCAGACGTTCCGCGAGCCTGCTTTGCGCGCCCTCGCCCGCGCCAGGGGTTTTATGGGCCTAGGCGGCGGTGGCCTTCGCTGTCGTCGCGGGCGCGGCTTCGGCTGGTGCGGGCTGGCTCGTCGCCGCGGCCGGCCGGCCGAACGGGACCATGGCCCAGATCCGCTCGTGGAAATAATAGAGGGCGATCTTGGTGAAGGTTTCGACCGAGGCGATGGACAGGGCGAAGGTCAGCTTGCCGGTGACGAAAAAACTGATGATGAAGGTGTCCATGCTGCCGAGCAACCGCCAGCTGACCGCCTTGACCAGCGAGCGGGAATGAGCCTCGGGCGCGCGAAAAAACATGCTGGGCTCCAGCCAAACACCTGAGCGATCATCACACCACACCCGCCTCGCGGCTTAATCCAGAGAAAAACGCTAGGGCTTTGGTGTTTTCCTAGAGGCGGCCGGCGTCGCTTAGCCGATCGAGCAGCCAGAGCCGGGCCGGCGGCAGGGGCCGGTTCATGGCGGCGAAGACAAAGGCCTCTAGAAAATGGCCGGTCAGGGCCATGCCATCGGCGATGTCGCCGGGCGCCAGGCCCCCTTGCGCCGAGAGCATGAAGGGCGGCAGGCGAAGCAGGCGCTCGGCGTAAGGCGCGCCCGCCCCGCGGCTTACCGCGCGGCCGGACTTGGGGCTGACATAGATCAGGTCATCGGTGGTCCCGGTCGCCGCACACCGGGACAGGTCGAGCGCAAAGCCCAGCTCCTGCAAAAGACCCGCCTCGAACCGCACATAGACCGCCGGCCAGATGTCCGGCATGGGCAGCACCGCGGCGAAGGCCTCGAAGGCCTGAAAGGCGCCGGAATGGGCCTCGCGCTCCGGCAGGGCTCCGGCGGCGACGGCGGCCGCGGAGGCGAGCGCGGCCAGCGCCAAGGGTTGGTCGAAAAACGCCGCCGGCCCCTCGCCCATCGCCTCCAGCTGCGCCGAGCCGAGCTGATCGTCGATGCGGGAGCGATAGCGGGCGATCACCCGCGCGCCCGGCTGCAGCACCGGCTTCATCCGCCGCGAGGCGCCGCCGGCGACATGGGCGACAAAGCGCCCGTGGGTTTCGGTGAGCAGTTCGACGATCGCGCCGGTCTCGCCATGGGCGCGCGCCGCCAGCACAAAGGCCTCGTCCTCGAAATCCATCAGTCCCTAGTGTGCCGGATTTGAAGTTCGCCCGTAGATTGGGTCGGTTTCGGTGCGGATTTCAAATTCAAAAGGCACACTAGCAACCAGATCTTTCTAGCGTGGCTTATGATCCAGAAATTCGCTCGGCGACCGCCACAACGCGATGGCGAATTTCTGAATCGCCACGCTAGACGTCAAAGTCCAGCCCCGTCCCCGAGTAGAATTCGCGCTCGTCTGCCCAGTTTTCCCGCACCTTCACGGTCAGGAACAGGTGGGCCGTCTGGCCGAGGATCTCGCCGATCTCCGTGCGCGAGGCCTCGCCGATCCACTTCAGGGTCTGGCCGCCCTTGCCGAGCACGATCGGCCGCTGGCTGTCGCGCTCCACATAGATGGTCTGCTCGATCCTGACCGCGCCCTTCCTGGCTTCGGTAAAGGCTGTGGTCTCCACGGCGGCGGCGTAGGGCAGCTCCTCGTGCAGGCGCAGATAGACCTTCTCGCGGGTGATCTCGGCGGCCAGCAGGCGCGCCGGCAGATCGCCGGCCTGGTCGGGCGGATAGAGCCAGGGGCTTCCCGGCATGGCCACGGCCAGCCGGGTCTTCAGGTCGTCGACCCCGGAGCCGTCCTTGGCCGAGATCATGAAGGCCTCTGAATAGGCGCCGCTGTCAAACATCCGCTGAGAGAGCGCGAGCAGGCTGTCGCGGCGGATCAGGTCGATCTTGTTCAGGGCCAGGATCGCCTGCCGACCGGCCTTTTTCAGCCCGTCGACGATGGAGGCGGTGTCCTCGGCCGCCAGCCGGTCGGCCCCCTTGGCGGTCCCGTCGGCGGCGGCCAGTTCGGCCTTGGCGTCGACCAGGTGCACGACGATGTCGGCATCCTCCGCCCCTGCCCAGGCGGAGCGGACCATGGCGCGGTCGAGCCGGCGGCGCGGCTTGAAGACCCCGGGGGTATCGACCAGGATGATCTGCGCCTCGCCGACCATGGCGACGCCCTTCACCGGAAAGCGCGTGGTCTGCACCTTCTGAGTG
>DASQSO010000362.1:0-8863 GCA_035642335.1 Caulobacteraceae bacterium | reverse complement strand
CAATGCGAACTCGATCCGCAGCTTCGGGTGCTGGTCGGCGAAGCGCGCGAGATGCGGCATGATCGTTCTGCTGGCGAAGGTTGGAGAGGTCGCCACCCTCAGCGTGCCACGCAGTTCGCCGGTGCCGCGCGCGGCATGATCGGCCTCGTCGAGCGCCGCGAGGATCGCTTCGGACCGAGCAAGATAGTCAGCGCCCGCCTCCGTGAGGGTCACGGCCCGGGTGCTGCGCGTCAGCAGCGCGGCTCCAACCTGCTTCTCGAGCGCCGCGACGATCCGGGACGCGGTTGGCTGCGTCATGCCTAACTCCCGCGCCGCGACCGAGAAACTGCCGCTACGGGCCACGCGAACAAAGAGCTGCATGGAGGTGAATCGGTCGTTCATACAGGAATCGCATTTTAGAAAGTCATATTTTCAGACTACCGCGATTTTTTGAATAAGCCAATTGTCGTCCAATCAGCGGACGAAGGGTCGAACATGCTCATCCTATCCATCTCTATCATCGTCGCCGGGGCCCTCGTGTGGGTCTCCGCCATCGGTCAGCACGCCGGTAATCTGGCCAACCACGGCGCCAAGTGGGTCATGAGCGACCGGTCACAACCCGTGGGCGATGAGGGCTTTGTCGGAAGGTCTGCCCGCACGCTGAGGAACAACCTCGAATCCGGCGCGATGTACGTTCCTGTCGCCGTCATGGCTTTGCTCCTGCATCAGTCGTCGTCGATCATCGCGGCAAGCGCCGGCGTCTACGCCAGCGCCCGCGTGATCTTCACGCTGAGTTACTGGCTCAAGATCAACGCGCTTCGCTCGCTCTCATGGCTGGTCGGCATGATCTGCATCGCCATCATGGCGACGCTCGCCCTTCACGCCGCCGTCCTCTCGCCAGCGTAGCAGAGCCCAAAAAAGCATAGCTTCGGAGCGCCAGACATGTCCCGGACTGACGAGGCAAGCCTGTTCACTTCCTTCACACTCGGCGAACTGCAACTGCGAAACCGGGTCGTGATGGCGTCCATGACCCGCGGCAGGGCGAGAAATGCCGAACTCTCCCCGACGGAACTGCATGTCGAATATTACAGACAGCGCGTATCCGCCGGCCTCATCTTCACCGAATCCACCTGGATCAGCCCGAGCGCGATCGGGTTCATCAACGTGCCGGGACTCTATTCGGAACGACAGGTCGAAGGCTGGCGCGCCGTTACCTCCGCCGTGCACGCCGAAGGCGGCGCGATCTTCGCGCAGCTCGCGCATTCCGGCGCGGTCTCCCACCCGGATTTCTTCGGCGGCGAACGGCCGCCAGCGCCTTCCGCGGTCAATCCAGGCCTGAAATCGTTCACGTCCGAGGGGTTCAAGGACACCGTCATCCCCCGCGCCATGTCGCTCGAAGAAATCGCGGCGACGATCGCCGACTACGGCGCGGCGGCGAAGAACGCGCGCGAGGCGGGCTTCGACGGGGTCGAGCTGCACGCCGCCACCACCTACCTGCTGCCGGAGTTTCTCAACAGCGCCCTGAACATTCGCGAAGACGCCTACGGCGGAAGCGCGGAAAACCGTGCGCGCATCGTATTGGAGAGTCTCGAGGCGCTCATCGCGGTTTGGGGGTCCGGCCGGGTGGGGATCAAGATCAGCCCGACCTTCGCCATGGGCGGATTCGGCCCCACTGAACGGACCGTCGAAACCTACGACCATCTCGTCGGCAGCCTCAATGCCTTGCCCCTATCCCACCTCCAGGTCGTCAGGGCGTCAACCGACCTGTCAGGTACGCCTGTCGGCGCGCTGCAGGACACGATCAGCTACTACCGCGCGCGTTTCGACGGAGCCCTGATCGCGAATTTGGGGTTCGACCAGGCGTCCGCCAACGCGGCGATCCAGGGCGGACAGGCCGATCTCGTGTCGTTCGCCAAGCCGTTTATCAGCAATCCCGATCTGGTGCGGCGGTTCGAACAGGATCTGCCGCTCACCCCGCCGGTTGTCGAAGCCTTCTACCAAGGCGGCGTCCAGGGATACATCGACTACGCTGTCGCTGCCTGAGCGTGCCGACCGAACGTCTTCCGCCGAAGTGAATACCGGTTCGGCGCTTCAAGTCGACGCCGACGGCGCGACCGCAGCCGCGGTCGCCGGCCTCAGCGTTTCGCAAGCTCGCCGAGACCGTGGGGCAAGCCGGATGTTGCCCCGGGCGGCAGCGAGGCGAAGCACGCCTGCCTTGGTTGGTCTGACCACACCACCTCCGGCGGTGAGTCGAACCGGCGAAACCGTTGTTGGGCTTCGGGTCAGGCGACGGTATCGCCTTCGCCAGGCCCATCGCCGCCACGCGACGTGTGCGAAACCTCGTCGAGCTTGTCGCCCAGCAGGCGGCGCACGGTGACGTAGAACACCGGAATCAGCAGCAGGCCCAGGAAGGTGGCGAACAGCATGCCGCCGATCACGCCGGTGCCGATCTCATGGCGGGAGGCCGCGCCGGCGCCGCCGGAGACCACTAGCGGAAACACCCCCAGGATAAAGGCCATGGAAGTCATCAGGATCGGCCGCAGGCGCAATTTACCGGCGGCGAGCACCGCGTCGTTCAGCGTCATGCCGCTGGCCTGCCCGGACACGGCGAACTCCACGATCAGGATGGCGTTCTTGGCGGCCAGGCCGATCACCGTGACCAGGCCGATGCTGAAATAGATGTCGTTGGGAATATTGCGCAGCAGGCAGAAGGCCAACATGCCCAGCAGGCCCAATGGCACGACCAGCAGCACGGCGACCGGGATCGACCAGCTTTCATAGAGCGCGGCCAGGCACAGGAAGACGATCACGATCGACAGCATCGTCAGCAAGAGGGCCGAGTTCCCGGCGAGGATCTCCTGATAGGACTGGCCGGTCCAGCTGATGTCGAAGCCGGCGGGCAGGTCCTTATCGACGATGCTCTGCAGTGTCTTGATGGCCTGGCCGCTGGAATAGCCGGCCGCCGAACTGCCGACGATTTCGATGGCCGAATAGCCATTGTAGCGCGGCAGCGCCAACGGCCCCACACCCCACTTCGCCTTCACCACGCTGGACAGCGGCACCATGTTGTACGGGCTGATCGCCGCGTTGCCCGGCGAGGGATTGACCGGGGTCAGATCGCCGCTGGTGGTCGTGGCCGCGCCCGCCGTGCTGGCCGCGCCGGTGGCGGCGTTGCTGATGCCGCTCGGCGTATAGGTATGCTGCAACGCGTCCAGTCCCATGCGGTAGGCCGCGTCGCCCTGGATATAGACGCGCTTGACCCGGCCTTGATAGACGAACTGGTTGATGAAGGTCGGCGATAGCTGCGACTGCACGGCGGCGTAGGACTGCGTCAGCGACAGTCCCATGGCCAGCGCCTGCTGACGGTCCACCGACACCTCGAGTTGCGCCGCGTTCGGCAGCGAGTTGGGACGGATGCCGGAAAGCGTCGGACTTGCGCCGGCCTTGGCGAGCAGGATGCCCTCCGCCTGCGCCAGTTGCGCCCGCGACTGGCCGGCGCGGGCCTGCAGGAACATGTCCACGCCGCCGAACTGACTGAGCCCCCGGATGGTCGGCAGGTTGACCGCGAAGATTTGGGCGTCGTGGACGCCGTGCAGGATCTGGTTGGCCTGGGGGATCAGCTGAATGGCGGTTTGCGAGCGTTTGCTCCAGTTGGTCAGCTGGATGAAGACCATGCCGACGTTTTCGCTGCTGCCCACGAAGCTGAAGCCCTCGGCCTGGAACATCCCGGCGATGTCCTTGCCGATCGGGCTGTGCAGCAGCTTGGCGCGCACCTCCTTCATCACCCCATCGGTGCTTTGCAGGGTGGAGCCGGGCGGCAGGTTGACGAGCGCCAGCATGAAGCCCTGATCTTCGTCGGGGACGAAGCTGGTCGGCAGCCGGGTGTAGAGAAATCCGGCCAACACGGCGATCACCAGGAACACCAGCATCCAGCGTGGCGCGTGGCGCACCGCGCCGCCGACATGACCCAGATAGGTGCGGCCGACCCAGTCGAAAGCCTTGTTGAACCATACGAAGACGAAGAACCTTGTCGTCTCCCCAGGACGGGCGGGCTTGAGGATGGTCGCGCACAGCGATGGCGTGAAGGACAGCGCCAGGAAAGCCGAAAAGCCCGTCGATACGGCGATGGTCAGCGCGAACTGGGCGAAGACGATGCCGGTGGCGCCCGGCTGCAGCGCCGAGGGGACGAACACCGCCGCCAGCACCACGGTGATGGCGACGATGGCGCCGCTGATCTGGCTCATCGCCTTGCGCGTGGCTTCCTTGGGGCTGAGACCTTCCTCGCTCATGATGCGCTCGACGTTCTCGATCACCACGATGGCGTCGTCGACGACGATGCCGATCGCCAGCACCATGCCGAACAGGGTTAGCTGGTTGAGCGAGAAGTGCAGCGCGGCCAGGCCGATGAAGGCGCCCAGCAAGGCGACCGGAATCACCAGGGTGGCGATGATGGTGGCCCTGATGCTCTGCAGGAAGATCAGCATCACCAGGAACACCAGGGCGATGGCTATGGCCAGGGTCTTCAGCACCTCGGCGATCGAGGCGGTGATGAACGGCGTGGTGTCGTAGGGCACGGTCCAGGTGACGCCCGGCGGCAGGTCCCTGGCCAGGGTGGCCATCTTGGCCTTCACGGCCTGGCCAACGGACAGGGCGTTGGCGCCGGGCAGCAGAAACAGGCCCAGGCCGCCGGCCGGCTTGCCGTTGAGGACGGCGGAGGTGCCGTAGGTCTGGGGACCGAAGCTGACCCGGGCGACGTCGCCCAGCCGCACCACCGTGCCGTCGTTGTTGGTGAGCACGATGATGTCGCGGAACTGCTGCAGCGACGAGAACAGCGTGTCGCCCGTCACATTGGCGGTGAACACCTGGCCCTTGACGGCTGGGTCCGCGCCGATCGAGCCGGCGGCGAACTGGACGTTCTGGCCGGCGACGGCGGTGAGCACCTGGGCGGCCGAAAGACCGTACCCCTGCAGCTTGTCCGGATCGAGCCAGATGCGCGCGGCGTACTCCGCCCCGAGGAGGTTGGTATTGCCAATGCCGGTGATGCGCCCGATCTCCGGCTGGATCTGCGAGGCGAGGATGTCGTTGAGTCGGCCCGCGTCGATCGCCGGGTTGTTCGACGTCAGGGCGATGAACATCAGGATGTCGGGGCTGGCCTTGGCCACCACCACGCCCTGCTGAACGACCTGGACTGGCAGCAACGGCTGGGCCAGGGCGACCTTATTCTGGACCTGGACCTGGGCGATGTCGGGATTGGCGCCGGGGGCGAAGCTCAGTGTGATGGTGGTGGTGCCGTTGGCGTTGGAAGCCGAGCTGAAATACAGCAGGTTGTCGATGCCGGTGAGCTGCTGTTCGATCACCTGGGTCACCGTCGACTCCATGGTCGCGGCGTCGGCCCCGGGATAGGTCGCGGTCACCGTGATCTGCGCCGGCGCGATGTCGGGGTAGGAAGCGATGCCCAGCCGCGTGATCGCCAGCGCGCCGATCAGGCACAGCATCAGCGCGATCACCCAGGCGAAAATCGGCCGGTCGATGAAGAAGCTGGGCATGCGGCCGCGACCTTACCGCCCGTAGCCGGCGGGCTGGCCGCCCGGCGGCGGAGCGGCGGCCGGGGCCTGCCACGGACTGGCCTGGGCCTCGCCACCCTCGTGTACGCCTTGCAGGCCGCTGACGATCACCCGATCGCCGTTGGCAAGGCCGCTGGTGACGATCCAGTCGGCGCCCTGGCTGTCGATCGCCTCGACATCCTTGCGCACCACCTTGCCGCCCCGATCCACCGTCAGCAGGTAGGCGCCGATGGTGTCGCGCTGCAGCGCCTGCTGGGGGATCAGGAAGACGTTGTTCTCCTGGCCGAGGTCGACGGTCATGGTCACGTACATGCCGGGCGACAGCACGTGCTGGGGGTTGGGAACCAGGGCCCGAAGGTTGACCGCGCCGGTGGTTGGATTCACGATCACATCGGAAAAGTCCAGGATCGCCAACTGGTCGTACGCCGCGCCGTTGGGCAGGACGATCTGGGCGGTGGTCTTGTCCTGCTGGGCCAGCGCGACGGCGCCCTTGCTCTGGGCTTGCCGCATGGCCAGAAGATCGGCCGCGCTGATGGTGAAGTTCACGTACAGCGGATCGATCTTTTGGACCGTGGTCAGCAGGGTGCCGCCGGCGCCGGCGTCGGCGGTGTCGCTGCCGACGACGGCGCCGACCGTGACCTGTTGCTGGCTGGCGACGCCGTCGATCGGCGACGTCACCCGGGTATAGCCGAGGTTGACGCGAGCGGCGGCCACTGTGGCCTGATCGGCGGCGACCTTGCCGGCGGAATTGTGTTCGGCGGCGTCGGCGTCGTCGACGTTCTGCTGCGACACAAAGCCGGTGGGCAAGAGCTTGTGATTGCGCTCGGCGATGAGGTGGTTGTCGATAAGGGTGGCCTGGTCCGCGGCCAGCGTACCCAGGGCCAGCTTGAGTTGGGCCTGATAGAAGGCCGGGTCTATCTCGAACAGCAGCTGCCCGCGCTTGACCTCCTGGCCTTCCGTATAGACGCGCCTGACCAGCACGCCCGAAACGCGGGCGGTGACGTTGGCGCTCAGATAGGATGACAGGCGGCCGACCAGCGGCTTGTCGAGCGGAACGCTTTGCGCCTCGGCGGTCACGATGCCGACCGGCGGCGGCGGGGGGGGCGGGGGCTTCTTGCCGCAGCCGACCAGAGCGGCGAGGCCGATGCACAGCACGAGCGCGCGCGGCGACAATAATTTCATGGGGCTGCCGTTCCAGCTTGAGCGGGCGGACGCGGCGCGGCGGACGACAGCGCGGCGCCCTTGAGGTCGTCCCACTGCCAGCCGCCGCCGAGATTCTCGACCAGGGTTACGCTGCTCTGGGTCAACAGCGATTGGGTATCCTTCAGGTTCTGCTCGGCCTGAAGCAGGGTGAGTTGCTGGGTCAGCTCGCTGGCGACGCTCGCCGAGCCGACGAGGGACGCCTGGTGCTGGGCGGAGAATAGCAGCTGGTTGCGATCATAGATGTTCGCGAAGGCCCGCGCCTGCTGTTGAAGGTGGTTGTAGGACGACAGGCTGTTCTCGACATCCTGGAAGGCCGTCAGCACGGTTCCGCGATAGGTCGCCACCTCCTGGTCGAAGGTGGCCCGCGCCTCGCGTACCGCGGCCGTCCGCGCGCCGCCGTCGAACACCGTCTCGGAAAGACTGGGGCCGAGGGTCCAGAATTGGCTCGGCAGCGAGAACAGCTGCCCGATCGCGGTGCTCTCGAAGCCTCCTTCCACCGACAGATTCAGCGTCGGATAGAAGGCCGCCACGGCCACGCCGATCTTGGCGTTGGCCGCCGCCGCCGTGCGCTCGGCGGCAACAACATCGGGCCGCCTTTCCAGCAGTTGCGACGGCAACACCAGCGGCGCGGGCGGCGTGGCGAAGACATAGTCGCTCTGCGGCGCCAGCGTAAAATCAGCCGGCGGCACGCCGACCAGGACGGCGATCGCATGCTCGTCCTGCTCCCGCGACGTCTGGATGGTCTGCAGGTCGGCCACCACCGTCTCGAGGACGTCCTGCGCCGTCAGCACGCTGGCGTTCGACGCCGAACCCTGCCGGTAGGCGGCGCGCGTCGCGTCCAGAAGCCGGGCGTCGATGTGCTGCTGTTGCTGCAAAAGGTCGATGTCGATGTCGGCCTGGCGGAGCGCGAAATAGTCGATGGCCACCGAGGCCGCGATCGATAGCCGCTCGCCGGCGAGTTGCGCGTCGGTGGCCTGGGCGCTTTGCTTGGCTGACTCGATCTGGCGGCGGATCTTGCCCCACAGGTCGGGTTCCCAGCTCACGGCCGCATTGGCGTCGTATATATTGAACGACCGCCCGGCGGCGCTGATCGACCCCCCGGAGCCACCGATCGACCCTCCGGAGCCACCGATCGACCCTCCGAGCCCTCCCCCCGAGCCTATTCCACTGGCTCCCGTGCCGGTGAAGAGAACATTGCTTCCCTCGCCAAAACGCGTCAGGGACAGGCCCGCCGTTACGGTGGGATAGAGCTGCGCCTTGTTGGCGGCGACCGTGGCCCTGGCGAGCCGCCAGGCGGCTTCGGCGGCGACGATCGACTGGTTGGCCTTCAGCGCCTGGTCCACCAGGCGCGATAGCGCATCGTCGTGATAGGCGAGCCACCACGTGCTCGACAGCGCCGCTTGCGGGTCGGGGCGCGCGCGCCGCCAATCGACGGCTTCCTTGAAGTCGGTGGGTATTTGCACGACCGGCTTGCGATAGTTGGGGCCGACCATGCAGCCCGCGACGCACAAGGCGGCGGCGGCGAGCGCGAAGCGGCTCGGCGCGCGCCGGAATAACCGCCGCGGCGACCCGCGTCGAACGTCACGAGGGAGCGCGGCGTCATACAGAGCGCGCTTTGCCTTGCGCCGGCGCGCCCCCGATCGCGGTGCTTCGATCGTCATCGACTCGAACTGAGTCATGTCAACTTACGAAGCTGCCCCAATATGTGAACGACACCGTCCCGTTTAATATGGTCAGCCAGCCAATGTCAGCTCAAATTCATGGCGCGCTGACCGGCCCGCCGTAGCGGTCGGCCCCATGACCGAGCCGCCCAACGATTTCCTGAAGCGGTAACCTATGCCGTCCGGTCGACGAACTCCCCAGTATGAAGCCTCTCATCCGCCTTCTCGACCCGTTTGTCGCAGCCCCGATAGCGTTCGGCGCCGCGGTGTCCGCGCCGGGAAACTCGAAACATCACAATAGGCGGTTGCCCAGCCGCCTTGGGGCGTGACGGCCTAGCTGTCCGTCCTGGAGCCGCGGCGAACCCCCAACGCCGCGGCTCCCCCACTTTCCGGCGCCCGAAAGTCTTGGATCGCGCCCGCCTGCAACCTTTGACGATCCGCCGGCAGGATAGAGCG
>DASQSO010000361.1:0-2629 GCA_035642335.1 Caulobacteraceae bacterium | reverse complement strand
TGTCATTGAATGAAACGAGGCTGGCTCCCGCCGTCTGTGCGCCTGGGACGCCCTTTATCGCGGGGTGTAGTCTCGCAATTGGCGCAACTTTTCCGCTTATCAGACACTGGCCCATCTTTGCGTCAGGTGACGTCAATTGATCGACAACCATCTGACGCAACGCGGCGCTGGCGTGCAGAAAACCCATATCGCCGTCGAGCCTGAACGCGACGTTCTGATCCAACATATCGTCTGCGTAGGCCAGCCCAGCATAATCATCGGGTGTCCAACCAGCGAGAAAGGACAGCAGCGCGACCGCACCGTCGTCGTCTACGTTCGTTAAAAGTTTTGTGTGTCTGGCTTTGAAAGCTTCATGCTCGCTGGCTGTGCGGCTGGCATTCCGTGTCTTTCGGGCGTCGTCAGCCAGAGCATCCAGCCGCGTCGCCCCGAGCACATAGGCAGTCTTGTCCCATAGAAGCCCAGGGCTGATACTGGAGGCCCGTTTTGGCATTTGGGGCGCTTCCACCACCTTGGGGCGCTTTTTCTTGCCGTCCCATGTACGCTCGTCCTGGATGGCGACCAGCCGACCGTCGCGGCCCAGCACCAGCACGAATGCGATCTGGGTCGGGGCAAAACCGGGAACCGGCGCTTCGCCGCGCGCGGCCATGCGCTCGTACCGGGCGGCGAGGGCCGCCAGCGGGCCTAGCATGACCTGCGGTTGCGCGGCCGGCGTGCTCACGCCCGCACCGCGTCGCTATCCAGGGCGGGAACCTCGATCACCCCGTCGCGCATCAGCGCTTTGAAGAACAACGCCCGGCCGCCCTTGGCGAAATCCATGTCCAAGGCCATCCAGCCCAAGTCCTTGTCGCCCATCAGGCTGTCATCGGGAACCGGCGGATCGCCGTCGATCAGGGCGAACTCGGCGGCGAATTCGCGCGTGCCCAGGCAGGGACGGTGAAAGCACTGCCCCTTGCGCGCCCGCCGGTTGAAGATGTCCAGGTGTTTGCCGATCGGCTCGTCGGGGTTGGACCGGTCCTTCAGCTTGATCCGCGCCTCGATCACGTAGGCAACGTCCTTCAACAGGGTCGAGGCCCGCTGCTGGCGATCCTCGTCCACATAGAGCGCCAGACCCTCCGTCGATCCCGCGTTCATCGCCCGCCTGACGTTGGCGGCCCCAATCCGGCTGGCCACCTCGTTGCGGCGGATGGTCTCGAATCGGATGGGCTTGAGCACCCGGATGCGCTCGATCCGCCACGTGAAGGCCGGTTTCCAATGGATGGCTTCAAGCACGCCGCGCGCCGCCGAGGGCGTCATGACGTCGTAGGAAACACGTTCGACCTTCATCTCCGGTCGGGTGAAGCAGGCCCGCTCGCCCCAGACGTGAAGTTTGATGCCTTGCGTCATTCGGCCCCCTCGTCCACCTCGACCTTATCGCGCTGAAGATTCAACCCTAAATCGTAGCTGGAGACCCGCCATCAGACCATCAGCCGCTCAGCATCCATCAGCGTCGGGTCGGCGTAGCTCAGGCCGATGTCCGATCGATAGAGGTCGCCGTTGACCAGCACCACGAACTGATCGTCGTAGCGCTCCTCGCAGATCACCTCGGCCGCGCCCGATGCGATCAGCTGATTTCGTGCGTTGGGCGGTAGACCGACTGTGTAACTTTGCAGGTCCCGCGCCAGGCCGCCCGGCGTGAATCCTTCAGGCAGGTGGCGCAGGCGATTGACCGCCTTCCTGGCCTCATCGTCCCATTCGATGATCACCGGCTGGCTGTAATCGTCGATCATTTGGAAGTCGGCGGCGATGGACTTGAACGGGAAATCTAAGGTCAGCATCCGATCCTGGCATCGCCGCAGGATCGCCTTCTCGTCCAGCGCCTCATCGCCCTTGCGCCATAGCAGTTGGTCGAAATAGGCGCTCACCGCCTCCAGCCTAGTGACGTCGCCGAATTGGCGGAACACCGCCTCGCTGGTCTCGATCGGCGCCCGCATCGACTGGAGCCGTTTGCCGTCGGCCGGGCGGAACACTAGGGTCCGGCTGGCTTCGATGTCGCGGCGTCCCTCGCGATTGCAGCGCCCGGCCGCCTGCAGGATGGAATCCAGGCCTGCCTCGGCCCGCAGCACCAGGGGAAAATCGATATCGACGCCCGCCTCGATCAGCGATGTCGAGATCACCCGGCATGGCCGGCCGGCCGTCAGATCCTCGCGAATCTCCGCCAGCACACAGCGCCGGTGCCGGGCGCACATCAGGGTCGATAGGTGCCGGGCGCCGCCCAGGACCCGGATCGCCTCATACAGCGCCTGGGCATGGGCGCGGCGGTTGACGATGCACAGCGCCTGGTCCGCCTTGGCTAGGCGGGCGGCGATCTGTTCGTCGGCCTGCTCGCCGATGTTTTCGACCCGCACTCGCCGCAGGGCCTCGAACAGGGCCGGTGGATCGGGAGCTAGCTCGACGGTATTCTCGAAGCCGTCCGTGAACGCACGACCACCGCCAGGGCCGGCCGCTAGCAGGGCCGGCTGGGTAGCGGTGCACAGGACGATCGAGCAGCCGTGGTTGGCGGCGAGCTCCTTCAGCGCAGCCACGCACGGCCGCAGCAGAGCCAGCGGCAGGGTCTGGGCCTCATCCAGCACGATGACGCTGCGGGCCAGGT
>DASQSO010000360.1:0-2124 GCA_035642335.1 Caulobacteraceae bacterium | reverse complement strand
CCGACCCGGTCTACATGGCGGCGGATGATTTATCTCGTCGGCCACGGCCGAGTGGAGCGGATCGACCGCGAACCCGCTGCTCTGGCGTCCGCCCAAGGCCAGCGCTAAGAAGCTCGACCCATGGCCGGCCACTCGAAATTCAAGAACATCCAGTTCCGCAAGGGCGCCCAGGACAAGAAGCGCTCGAAGATCTTCTCCAAGCTGTCGCGCGACATCACGCTGGCGGCCAAGCAGGGACTTCCCGACCCCAGCGCCAATGCGCGCCTGAGGCTCGCTATCGTCGCGGCGCGGGCGGAATCCATGCCCAAGGACAATATCGACCGGGCGATCAAGAAGGCCATCGGCGGCGAGACCGACAGTTTCGAGGACATCCGCTATGAGGGCTTCGGCCCCGGCGGCGTCGGGGTGATCGTCGAGGTGCTGACCGACAACCGGAACCGCGCCGCCGCCTCGGTGCGCACCCATTTCGGCAAGAACGGCGGCAATATGGGCGAGAGCGGCTCGGTCGCCTTCATGTTCGACCGGGTCGGCGAGATCATCTATCCGCCCGCCGCCGGCTCCGAGGACAAGGTCATGGAGGCGGCCATCGAGGCCGGCGCCGAGGATGTCGAGAGCGACGCCGATGGCCACCTGATCACCACCCTGTTCGAAGACCTGTCAGCCGTGGTCGAGGCGCTTGAGCCGGCGCTCGGCGCGCCCAAGTCCACGGGCGTGGTCTGGCGGCCGAAGACCGAGGTTCCCGTCTCCAGCGCCGACGCGGCGACGCTGATGAAGCTGCTCGACGCCCTCGACGACGACGACGACGTGCAGAACGTCTTCGTCAACGCCGAATTCAGCGACGAGGACCTGGCGAGACACGCGGGATAGGGCCGGGATGGCAGGCGATCCTTTCGACCTGGATCGTTTCGTCGAGGCCCAGCGGCTCACCTATGCCGACGCCCTGGCCGAGCTGCGCCGCGGCAGAAAGACCAGCCACTGGATGTGGTTCGTGTTCCCCCAGATCGCCGGCCTGGGCTTCAGTTCGATGGCGCGGCATTACGCGATTTCATGCCTGGACGAGGCGCGCGCCTATCTGGACCACCCGGTGCTGGGCCCGCGGCTGCGTGAGTGCGCCGAGGTCATGAACGGGCATCAGGGCCGGTCGGCGCTGGAGATTCTCGGCGCGCCCGACGATGTAAAGTTCCGCTCCAGCCTGACCCTTTTCGCCCAGTCCGCGCCAGGCGAGCCGATCTTCGCCCAGGCCCTGACCAAATATTTCGCCGGCGAGCCCGACCCGCTCACCCTCGCCAGGCTGCGGGCCTGACAGGCGCCCTATGATCGTAGCGACGATCAAGGGGGTCGAGCTGCGGCTGGAGACGGCGCCGGGGCTGTTTTCGCCGCGGGCGGTGGATTCAGGCACCCTGGCCATGCTGTCGCGGGTCGAGTTCGATCCGGACGACAAGGTGCTCGACCTGGGCTGCGGCTATGGGGTGGTCGGCCTGGTCGCGGCCAGGCTGGTTCGGCCGGAACGGGTCTGGCTGCTGGACAAGGACCCAGCCGCGGTCGAGGCGGCCACAGCCAACCTGACGGCCAACGGCGCGGCCGGCGCGACTGTCGTGCTCAGCGACGGCTTTCGCCAGTTCGCCGAGACCGGCTTCGACAAGATCCTCTGCAATCCGCCCTACCAGGCCGATTTCGCCGTGCCGAAACACTTCATCGAGAAGGGATTCAACCGGCTGGTGGTCGGCGGATCGCTGTTCATGGTGACCAAGCGCGAGCTCTGGTACCGCAACAAGATCATCAGCGTCTTCGGCGGCGTAAAGGTGCGCGAGGTCGATGGTTATTTCGTCTTCGAAGCGACCAAGAAGACCAGCCAGTACGCTGCGAAAAGGCTCAAACCCCAGTCTCGCGGAGGATCGTGACGTCGGTAAAGCGGGGTGGATCGCCGTCGAACACCAGCCGCGCGCCCTCGCAGGGGCTGAACAGCCGGCCCCAGGCGGCGTGGTCGGCGTTGGGAAAGCAGGCGACCAGGGCGGTCTCGATGTCTCCGGAATGGCAGATCACCAGCGCCGCCGCACCCTCGGGGATTGCCATCATCAGGTCGCGCCAGAGGGCGACCTGGGCTTGGGCATAGAGCCAGGTGGC
>DASQSO010000359.1:0-2530 GCA_035642335.1 Caulobacteraceae bacterium | reverse complement strand
ACCGTCCAGCTGGAGCAGGACCTGGTCGCCGGCCATGTGCGCTCGCAGCAGGTCGGCCACCTGATCGACGTGGTCACCTCCGACCAGCACGTGGTCAAACCCTGGTTCGGCGGCAAGATCGACTTCTCGCCGCCGGTGGTCGACCTGAAGGACCAGGGCTTTCCGATCGTCGGCGGCCGGCTGGACTATATCGGCAAGCGGACGGTCGCCGCCGTGGTCTACATGCGCGGCCGCCACGTCATCAACCTGTTCATGTGGCCCAGCCGAGGCGATCTTGGCCCGGGGGAAGCCAAGCCCGGCGACGGCTACACCCTGCTGCACTGGACCCGCGCCGGCATGACCTTCTGGGCCGTCTCCGACGTCAACGAAAAAGACCTCCAAACCTTCCGCCAACTGCTGCAGGCAAGGGCGCCGGCCTAAAGCAGGGGCAGCTCAAGCCGACCCCATCCCATCCCATCCCATCCGTCATGGCCCGACTTGTTCGGGCCATCCATGATCACCGTCGTTGATCAGGTGTTCATGGGTCCCCCGCATTCCGCCGCTTCGCGGCTCCAGCGGGGGATGACGGTGGTTTATAGCCTGTTCGCGCCGCCTAAACCGGTGCGAACACCGGCGCCGGAGGGCCGCCTTCGGTTTCCTGGAACTTTACCTTCACCCTCTGACCGATCTTCAGGGTCTTCAGGTCGCAACCCACGAAATTGGTCAGCACCGCCGGGCCTTCGTCCAGGTTGACGTAGCCGATGGCGTAGGGGACCGGGGTGTTCCGGAACATGACGCTGAAGGTGTAGATTACCCCCTCGCCGGGCGATTCCTCCCACCGCGTATCGGCGCTGAAGCAGTAGGGGCAGAGCGCGCGCGGGTACCAGTGCGCCTTGCCGCAGGCGCCGCAGCGCTTGATCAGGAACCGGCCTTGCCCAGCCGCCTCCCAGAAAGGCTGGCTCTCATTGTTCACCGCCGGCGCCGGGATGCGGCGCGTTTTCGGCGCCTCTTGGACGTCGCTCATCGCGCCTACTCCCTTTCCATGATGACGGTGGCCGCGCCGTGGCGGGTGCCCAGCGAGCCGCCGGTGCCGTGGGCGATGGCCAGGTCGCAGTTCGGCACCTGCACCTTCGGATGCGCCTCGCCGCGCAGCTGCCGCACCGCCTCGATCACCTTGGTGATGCCGCCGCGGTTGGTCGGGTGGTTGTTGCACAGGCCGCCGCCGTCGGTGTTGAACGGCAGCTTGCCGACGCCGGAGATCAGGTTGCCGTCGGCGACGAACTTGCCGCCTTCGCCCTTCTTGCAGAAGCCGAGATCCTCGATCTGCATCAAAACGGTGATGGTGAAGCTGTCGTAGATCGAGGCGTACTTGATGTCCTTGGGCGTCACCCCGGCCTCGGCGAAGGCCGCCGGGCCCGACCAGACCGCGCCGGAATAGGTCAAATCGAGGTCGTTGCCGCCGCGCGGGCCCTTCGGCGCCTCGCCGGCCCCGATGATCTTCACCAGCGGCCGCTTCAGGCTCTTCGCCACCTCCGGCGAGACCACGATCACCGCCCCGCCGCCGTCTGAGATCACGCAGCAGTCCATGCGGTGCAGCGGGGTGGCGATCATCGGCGAGGCCAGCACGTCCTCCACCGTCACCACCTCGCGCAGCATGGCGTGCTCGTTCCACTGGGCGTGGTGCGAGGCCGCCACCTTGATCCAGGCCAGCTGCTCGGAAGTGGTGCCATAGTCGTGCATGTGGCGCATGGCGCACATGCCATAGGTGTTGTGGGTCGAGCCGCCATAGATGTTTTCGAACCCGGCCTCGGGAACCTCGCTGAACGCCGCGCCGGGCGGCGGTCCGCCGCGCCCGGGTCCGCCGCCGCCACCACTACCAAAGCCCATCCGCGCCGTGCGCGGCCGCCCGGCCAGGGTGACTAGCGCCACCGAGCACTTGCCCGCCGCGATCGCCTCGGCCGCGTGGCCCACGTGCAGAATGTAGGACGACCCGCCGGTCTCGGTGGAGTCCATGTGCCGCAGCTTCAGGCCCATATAGTCGGCCATCGACATGGCCCCGAACCCGGGCGCGTCGCCGGCGCAGAAATAGCCGTCGATGTCGTCCTTGCTTAGCCCGGCGTCTTCCAGCGCCCCCTTGGCGCATTCGGCGTGCAGCTGCGGCGTCGAATAGCCGATCGCCTCCCGCGTCGGATGCTCGAACACCCCGGCCACATAGGCCTTGCCCTTGATGCTCATGAAAAACCCTTCAAACTCAATGTCCCGCCGGCCTTCAAATGATCGCCAGCGCCCAAAACTATCGCCCAAGCCGAAACGGCCGGAACATGGTCTCGCCCCGTCCCGGCCTCGCCAGCAAAATTAGAATTGGGCCGGCAACCCGAGTCAATTTTTATATCCGCTCATCCCCGCGAAAGCGGGACCCAGGTTTTTGACACGAAGTACACAAAGCACACCAAGAAGAGCAAGGTATCGCGTTTGGAGCGTCCCCCCTCGGTGAGACAGTTTAATAAGCCACAGTGGTTGTTGTCCCTGTCGATCGCCTTTGGCGATCGAC
>DASQSO010000358.1:0-3731 GCA_035642335.1 Caulobacteraceae bacterium | reverse complement strand
CACCCCGCCGGAAGGCCGACGGGTGGGGAGTCGTTTGGCGCGGGGCTTGAACGCGTCCCCGGCCAACCCATCGCGCACCGGAGCGCAACTCGTCCGCATCCACTCCAGCACAGCTGGACATGCTGCAATAGGTATCGTGTCGACGCAATCTGCGACGCAATCTGTGTTGACGCAATCTCAGCGGAATGCGGGAATCCGACATAGACACTTAATTCGGGATCGCCGGGGGGCTGAAGCCCATGTCGGCCGGCGACGAAGGCTGCGGCGGCGGACCCGCCGGCGCCGGCCCAAACGGCGCCGGACCCAGCGGCGCATTGGCGATCGGCGTCGGCGCCACCGGCAGCGGCGCGGCCGGCCCCGAGGGAATCGCCGTCACCGGCAGGCGGTGCACGGCGCGGACCATGAACGAACGCCAGAACTCGGCCGGCGCCGTGCCGCCGGTGACACCGCGCATCGGCGCGTTGTCGTCGCGGCCCATCCAGACCACGGTGGTCAGCCCGCCGGTGAAGCCGCAGAACCAGGCGTCCTTGTAGTCGGACGCGGTGCCGGTCTTGCCGGCGATGTCATAGCCGGGGATGGCCGCGCGCACGCCGGTGCCCGAGGCGACCACCGCGCGCAGCATCTGGTCGAGCTCGCCCAAGGGCGGATTGGCGATGGCCGGGACCATCGGCGGCGGGGGCGCGCGATAGAGGGTCTGGCCGCCGGCGACGCGGATGCGCTCCACCCCATAGGCGCCGATGCGGTAGCCGCCGTTGGAAAAGGCGTCATAGGCCTCGGCCATTTCCAGCGGCGTCACCAGGCTGGTGCCGAGCGCCATGGCCGGATCGGTGTTGATGGGGGTCAGTATGCCGAGCCGCCGCGCGTCCGCGGCCACCACCGGGCGGCCGACCTGATCGGCCAGGCGGGCGGCCACCGTGTTGATCGACTGGGCCAGCGCCGTCTGCAGGGTGATCGGGCCCAGATAGTTGGCCTCGAAGTCGCGCGGCGACCAGTTTCCGATGGTCACCGGCTCGTCGACCGCCATGCTGTCCGGCGTCTGGCCGGCCTCCATCGCCGCCAGATAGACGAACGGCTTCCACGACGAGCCCGCCTGGCGATGGGCGTCGATGGCCCGGTTATAGGGGCTGGCGTCGTAATCGACGCCGCCGACCATGGCGCGGATGCGGCCCTGGCCGTCCAGCGCCACCAGCGCCGCCTGGTTGGCGCCGGCGCGGGCGAAGCGCGCCGCCGTGGCGCTGGCCGCTTGGCCAGCGGCCTCCTCGGTGGGCAGGTCCAGCGTGGTCTCGACCACCACGTCCTGCCGGGCGCCGCGCACCTGGGCCTCGGTCCAGGGCTCCAGCCAGTCGACGAAATACCGCGCCGGCCCGTTGGCGGGCAGCTTCCAGACCTTGGGCGTCTGCGCCTCGGCCCTGGCCCGTTGCGCGGCGGTGATCGCCCCGGTCTCGACCATGGCGTCAAGGACCAGCCTGGTGCGCTCGGCCGATTTGTCGGGCTGCTCGATCGGGTTATAGTCCGTCGGCGACTTCATCAGCGCCGCCAGCATCGCCGCCTCGCGGATGGTCAGCCGAGCGGCCGGCTTGTCGAAATACCGTTGCGCCGCCGCGTCGATGCCGTAGGCGCCGGCGCCGAAATAGACCCGGCTGAGATAGAGGCCGAGAATCTGCGACTTGGAGTATTTCTGCTCCAGCTCGACGGCGTAGATCAGCTCCACCCCCTTGCGCTGCACCGTGCGGTCGGAGGTGAGGAAGAGGTTGCGCGCCAGCTGCTGGGTGATGGTCGAGGCGCCCTGGGCGGCGCGGCCCTGGCCCAGGTCGGCGACCAGGGCGCGGGCCATGCCCATGGCGTCGAACCCGGGGTGCGAATAGAAGCGCCGATCCTCGATGGCGACGAAGGCGGCGGGCACGTAGGCCGGCAGCCTGGCCAGGTCCACCGGCGGCGCGTACTTGCCCCCGCGCACGCCCAGCACCGCGCCCGATCGGTCGACATAGGTGATCTGCGGGTCCCGCTGGATCGGCGGCAGGCTGGGGATTTCAAGGCCCGGCGCGAGAACCGCCGCGGCCGCGATGAGAGCGATCAGCTGTCAGGCTCCACGTCGACGACGCCCCCCGTCGATGCCCCCTTGTCGCTCCGGAAAGGCGTCGAGCCAAGACAATTCGCGGTAACCCGCGGCGAGATCGGTTCCACTTCCCCATGGGACACGGAGGCCATCTGCACGGACTTTCGGGCGGTGTTGGCGAATCGAGCGAAGCAGTTCAGCCTTTTCATCGGCGGCGATCCCCAGTAGGCCGCAGCGTAGTGGAGGCCTCGGAACAGCCACCGAGGCCTTCAATTCGGCGCCGGGGCCGCTACAACTGCCGCCTTGCCGACCGTCACCCCCATCGACGATCCCGAAGACCCGCGTATCGCTCCTTACGCCCGGGTGCGCGAGCGCGACCTGGTGGGGCGCCGCGGCGAGTTCATTGCCGAGGGCGAGGTGGTGCTGCGCGTGCTGCTGGGGCCGCTGAGCCGCTGTCACGCCACCTCGCTGCTGGTTGCGGAAAAACGCGTCGAGCGTCTGGCGCCGCTGATCGAGACCCTGCCGCCCGAGGTCCCGGTCTATGCCGCCGGCCAGGCGGTGATGGACGCCATCGTCGGCTTTCACATCCATCGCGGCATCATGGCCCATGGCCTGCGTCCGGCCGATTCGGGCGCCGAGGCGTTGCTGAACGGCCTCGGACCGCGCGCGCTCGTGCTGGCGCTGTTCGGCATTTCCAACCATGACAATATGGGCGGCCTGTTTCGCAACGCCGCGGCCTTCGGCGCCGACGCGGTGCTGCTGGACGGGTCCTGCTGCGACCCGCTTTATCGCAAGGCGATCCGGGTTTCGGTCGGCGCGGCGCTGAGCGTGCCCTTCGCGCGGCTACAGGCCGGCGAAGACCCGTTGGCGATCCTCGAGCGAGCGAGATTCACCGCCCTGGCGCTCAGTCCGGCGGGCGACGAGCCGCTGGCGGGGTTGCGGCGGCCGGAGCGGGCGGCGGTGCTGCTGGGCGCCGAGGGCGGCGGCCTGCCCGACGTGGTGCTTGGGCGCGCCCGCACCCTGGCCATCCCGATGGCACAGGGCTGGGACTCGCTGAACGTCGCCGCCGCCTCGGCCGTCGTGCTGCACGAGGTGACCCGAGGACCCGGCGCCGGGCATGGCTGCTCGCCGATCAAGTGACGGTTGAGTCATATCGGGCCCGGGTCAGGTCCCGGGATTCAAGCGGATCACCGTGCACGCGGCCTGATCGACCGCCGCTCTGGAATAGAGCAGCGGCACGTACTGGCCGCCGGCCCAGAGCGGGAAGAGGTCGCGGTACTGGGCGCTGAACGGGTCGCCGGACTGGCCGGGGGTGTTGATCACCCGGCTGTTGTCCCAGGCGCCGACGTCTAGCACCATGCGCACCGAGGCGCCGGCGATGGCGCCGAAATCCTCCGTCCGATAGGTGGCCGCTCGCGGGGTTGTCGCCGAGCCCGGCAGCTCAAGCGGCCCGAGCGTCATCTGCGCCCGCGTCGCCGGGTCGGCGACCGCGGCCGCGGCCGGGACGAAGGTGGCGTGATGGATGCCGCCCCAGGTCCAGCCGGCCACATCAGCTCCTTCACGAGCGGTAAGCTCGTCGATGGCGGCCTTCAGGCTGGTGAGCAGGATGGCGTCACGCGCGGCGTTGCTCAAACTTGGGTCCGGCGACTCCAGATAGGTGATGACCGCGTCGGGC
>DASQSO010000357.1:0-2023 GCA_035642335.1 Caulobacteraceae bacterium | reverse complement strand
GGGCGCCAGCCTGCCCTTCATGCCGGTCTGGTTTCGCGCCCAGGGGCTGAGCGGCACGCAGATGACCATCATCTTCGCCGTGCCCATGTTCGTGCGCACGGTGGCGGGCCCCGGCCTGGCCATCTGGGCGGATGGGTTTCGCCTCAGGCGCACGCCGATGATCTGGCTGGCGGCCGGGGCGGCGGCGGCCTACGCCAGCCTCGGCCTGCTGCACGGCTTCTGGTGGTGGCTGGTCGCCTGGTTCCTGGGGACCACAATGCTGGGGGTGCTGTCGCCGCTGACCGACGTCATCACCCTGCGCCGCGCGCGCCAGGACGGGTTCGGCTATGGCCTGCCGCGCGGCATCGGCTCGGCCGGGTACATCGTCGGCAACATCGCCATGGGCGTGATCCTGCTCAAGACGCCGCCCGTCGCGGTGCTGATCTGGACGGTGGCGGCCGCGGCGCTGACAGCGGTGGGCGCGCGCCTCTGGCTGCCGGCGGACCCGGTGCGCGACGGGACGGCGGCGCTGGAGCGGCGCGACTTGATCGCCGGCCTTGGCGGCCTCTTTCGCCAGCCGGTCTTCTTGCTGGCCATCGCCTCGGTCGGGCTGATCCAGGCCAGCCACGGCTTCTATTACAGCTTCTCGACCCTGGTCTGGCGTCGCCAGGGCGTGCCGGAGGGCTGGATCGGCTTGCTCTGGGGCTTCGGCGTCGGCGCCGAGGTGCTGTTCATGTGGTTCATGGAACCGTGGCGGCGCAGCGTCGGGCCGGAGCGGCTGCTGGTCATCGGCGGGCTGGGCGCCATGGCGCGCTGGACCGCCTTCGCCTTTCAGCCCGGGCTTTGGCTGCTATTCCCATTGCAGGCCCTGCACGCGCTAAGCTTCACCGCCACCTTCCTGGCCTCGCTCAGGCTGGTAGAGCGGCTCAGCCCGCCGGAGAACGCCTCGGCCGCCCAGACCCTGAACTCGTCGATCTCAGGCGGCCTTTTGACCGGCCTCGCCACCGTCGCTTCCGGCCCGCTGTTCGACGCCTGGGGCGCCAAGGGCTACCTGGCCATGACCCTCATTGCCGGCCTCGGCGTCGCCGGCGGCCTGCGCCTGGCCATGCGGCCGTCGCGGACCTAGGGGCGGGCCTCTGACGGATGGTTCTCAGCCGACCAGGGGAGGTTCCGGATGACGGAGTCGGGTGGAAGTCGGACGCTGTGATGTCGTCGTCACTGTCGTCACAACATCTGGCGCGCCCGTTTAGGCAACGGTAGTCTCGAACCGCTAAGCAAAGGGTGACGTATCGTGAGCAGCCAGGGCGCGATCGGAATTGGGTTTGCCACCCTCGCCGACGACGGCGCGATACTGGATAGCTGGTATCCGCGGACAGTCCTCTGCCCGGATGTGCGATCGACTGAGGTCTCCGCTATCTCTGACGCGGAGCTCGTTAGCGAGCTTGGCGCTCAGTTTGCCGATATTTCAGGTCGAGACGAATTGCGGCATGTCGACATCGTTCCTATCAGGGCGACCGCTCGCCTTGAGCAGCCACCGATTGATGCTCGCGATGTGTACCTCCGGCTGCATCTCTTAAGCCGCCGACTGATACGGCCGCATGGCGCAAACCTGGATAGCATCTTCGAACTCCTTTCGAATGTCGCTTGGACTTCCGTTGGCGTCATGCCCATCGACCAGGTTGACTGCGCGCGTGCGACCGCGATTTCGACGCGCACCGCGTTCGAGGTCTGCTGCATCGACAAAATCCCCCGCATGACGGATTACGTCGTGCCAGCAGGCGTCAGAATAGCTGACGTCAACCGCGTACGCCTGGGCGCGCACCTCGCGGCCGGAACCACCGTGATGCACGAGGGCTTCTGCAACTTCAACGCGGGCACGCTCGGGGCGTCCATGGTTGAGGGGCGAATAAGTGCTGGTGTCGTGGTTGGCGATCAGACCGATATTGGCGGGGGCGCGTCGATCATGGGCACGCTTTCAGGCGGTGGGCGCGAAGTCGTCTCCGTCGGAGACCGTTGCTTGCTCGGAGCGAACTCGGGGATCGGC
>DASQSO010000356.1:0-5808 GCA_035642335.1 Caulobacteraceae bacterium | reverse complement strand
ACCCGCTGCGGCCGCCTGGCGTCGGCGGCCTGCGCGGCCGGCCAGTCGGCGGCCTGGACGACGTCCTTCAGGCCATGGTCGGCCAGCATATGGCCGAGCCGGTCGGACGAGCCTTCCGACCAGGAAGCGAACAGCACCCTTTTCCCCGCAGCGCTGAGCTTTCGCGCATGGTCGGCGGCCGCCTCGAACAGGTTGACGCTGTCCATGGCCCGCTCGGCGGCGAAGTTTCGGCCCAGCCGCGCGCCCATGTCGACGACGCTCCGGGTCTCTTCCTGGTCGAATGGGGTGAAGCGGCGCGACGGCCGCGCGGCGACCGCGCTATCCCACTCCGTCGGGGTCAGGTAGAGGGCGTCGGGCGGCAGGGCGTGATAGGCGCCGTGCGCCTTGTCGGCCTCCCGCCGTGCCTCGAAAGCATCGGTGATCATGGCCAGCCGCTCGTCGCGCGCCGGCACGGCCAGGTGATCCATCCCGATCAGGGCCGCATCGCCCAGATAGTCGAACAGGGTCTCCAGCTTCGGATAGAACAGCGGCAGGAAGTGCTCCATGCCGCCGCGCCGGCCGCCCTCGCTGATGGCAGCGTAGAGCGGGTCCTCGCCGGACGCCCCGAAGGCCGCGGCATAACCCTGCCGGAACCGCGCGATGCTGGCGGCGTCGAGCAGGGCCTCGGACACCGGCAAAAGCTCGATGCTCTTCAGCTGCCGCGTCGAGCGCTGGGAGATCGGATCGAAGGCGCGGATGGATTCCAGCGTGTCGCCGAACAGGTCCAGCCGCACCGGCTCCTCGGCGCCTGGCGGAAAGACGTCGATCACCCCGCCGCGCACGGCGAACTCGCCCCGCTCGGACACGGTCGAGGCGCGGGCGTAGCCGTTAATGGCGAAATACCGCTCCAGGTCGGCCAGATCGACCTCCTGGCCGGCCCGCGCGGCATAGTGGGCCTGCATCAAGGTGGCGCGCGGCGGCACGCGCTGGACCAGGGCCGGCGCCTGGGTGACCACCAGTCGCGGCCTGTCGGAAGCCGCGTCGTGGGCCAGCCGCGACAGCGCCGCCATGCGCCGCGCCGCCACGCCCGGCGACGGCCCCATGCGGTCGTAGGGCAGGCAGTCCCAGGACGGGAAAAGGATGATCTCGATCTCGGGCGCGAAGAAGCGCATCGCCTCCATGAAGGCCTGCGCCCGGCCGCCGTCGCGGGCGACAAAGGCGGCCAGTCCGCCCCGTGCACGGACGATGTCGGTCATGACCAGGGCGTCGAACCCTTCCGGCGCGCCGACAAGCTCCAGCGCGCCGCGCTCGCGCGCGACGGTTTTCAGATCGGCCGTCTCGCTCATCACATCGGTCAAGCGGGCGTCTGGTCTCCGTGCGGCCCCGGCAGGTTGAACCGGAAGGCGCGTATCTGCTCAAGCAAAGGGCCTCGGAACGCTTCGGGCGCCTCGGCATGCCCGACGATCCAGCCCCACAGGTCGTGATCGCCCTGGTCCAGCAGCACCTCGAAGGTGGCGAGTTCGCCGGCGTCCATCGCGGTCAGGTGGGCGTCGGCGAAGCCGCCCAGCACCAGATCGGCTTCGCGAAAGCCCCGCCGCCAAGCGCGATAACGCAGTTTCTCGATGCGGGGGTCGGGCATGGGAAAGCGCATATAGAACGCCCGCGCGCGCGCCGCCACCCGCGCTATGCTGTCCTGGCCATGCGCCCCGAGATTCTCTTTCCGCTGTTCGCGCCGGCCACGTCCCTGAAGGGCGTCGGACCCAAGCTCGCCCCGCTGGTCGAGCGGCTGGCGGGACCTGTGGTGCGCGACGTCCTGTTTCTCGGACCGAACCGGGTGGTGCGTCGCACCCTGACCACCATCGCCGAGGCGCGCGACGGCGAGGATCAGACCTTTGTGGTGACCATAGACGCCCACATGCCGCCAGCCCGCATTGGCCTGCCCTATCGCATCCGCGTCTTCGACGGCACGAGCTTCCTGACCCTGACCTGGTTCAAGGGTGGCGGGCCGCACCTGGCCCGCCAACACCCGGTCGGCGCCAAACGGGCGATCAGCGGCCGCATCGAGCACTACCAGAACACCCCGCAGATGGCCCATCCGGACTATATCGTCCCCGCCGAACGGCTGGCCGAGATCCCCGAGTTCGAGGCCATCTATCCGGCCAGCGGCGACCTCTACGCCCGCACCGTGCGGCGACTGGCGCTGGAAGCGCTGGAGCGCGCCCCAGACCTGCCCGAATGGCAGGACGAGGCCTGGGTGGCGCGGGAGAAGTCGCCGCGCTGGCGGACGGCGATCGAGGCCTTCCACAGCCCTAGGTCCGAGGCGGACCTTTCGCCCTACACGCCGCACCGCCGGCGGCTGGCCTATGACGAGCTGTTCGCCCATCAGCTGGCCCTGGCCCAACGCAAGGCCGGCCGAAAGGCCGAACCCGCCGCTGTGATCAAGGCAAGCAGCTTGGCCGAGGCGGCCGAGCGCGCCCTGCCCTTCCGTCTGACCGGAGCGCAGGTCCGCGGCCTCAGCGAGGTGCGCGGCGATCTCGCCTTCGGCCAGCGCATGTCGCGGCTGCTGCAGGGCGACGTGGGGGCCGGCAAGACCGTGGTCGCCATGCTAGCCATGGCCGACGTGGCGGCCGCGGGTCTGCAATCGGCGCTGATGGCCCCTACCGAGATCTTGGCCCGTCAGCATTTCGACACCATCGCCGGGCCGTTGAACGCGCAGGGGATCCAGACGGTGCTGCTTACCGGCCGCGATCGCGGCGCCGCGCGGGCGGAAAAGCTCGCCGCCCTGGCGTCGGGCGAGGCCGGCGTCGCCGTCGGCACCCACGCCCTGTTCCAGGACGACGTCGCCTTCCACGCCCTGGCCCTGACCGTCATCGACGAGCAGCACCGGTTCGGCGTCTCCGAGCGCAGCCGCCTCTCCGACAAGGGCCCCGCCGCGCACCTGCTCGCCATGTCGGCGACGCCGATTCCGCGCACGCTGGAACTGACCGTCTATGGCGACCTCGACATCTCGCGGCTGGACGAGAAGCCGCCCGGCCGCAAGCCGGTCGCCACCCGCGCCGCGCCGACCACCCGCCTGGACGAGGTCACCGCCCGCCTCGCCCGCGCCGTCATCGGCGGCGCCCAGGCCTTCTGGATCTGTCCGCTGGTCAGCGAGTCCGAGATCAGCGACCTCGCCGCCGCCGAGCTGCGCGCCGCGGCGCTGAAACGCTTGCTCGGGCCCAGGGTCGGCCTGGTGCATGGCAAGCTGCCGCCAGCGGAAAAGGACGCGGTGATGGCCGAGTTCGCCGGCGGAGCCCTCAGCGTGCTGGTCGCCACCACGGTGGTCGAGGTCGGGGTCGACGTGCCGGCCGCCTCGATCATGGTCATCGAGCAGGCCGAGCGGTTCGGCCTCGCCCAGCTGCACCAGCTGCGCGGCCGGGTCGGGCGCGGCAAGGCCGACAGCTCGTGCGTGTTGCTCTACGACCCGCCGCTGAGCCAGGCAGCGCAGGCCAGGCTGGATATCCTGAGGCGCACCGACGACGGCTTCGTCATCGCCGAAAAGGACCTGGAGCTGCGCGGCGGCGGCGATCCGCTCGGTCTGAAGCAGAGCGGCTTTCCGGCCTACAGGCTGGCCGATCCCGTCGCTCACCGCGACCTGATCGCCGTGGCGGCCGACGACGCGCGGCTGGTGCTGGCGCGCGATCCCGAGCTGAAAAGCCCGCGCGGCCGCGCCATCCAGGTGCTGCAGGCCCTGTTCGACTGGCGCCCAGATGGCGGCGCGAACGCGGCCGCCGGCTGAACCTTGCCCATTGATCCCCAGCTCCGGACGCCGCAAGGCTTGGCGTAGAACCAGTGGGAGGCCGGGTTGAGCGACGAGACATCCGCTAGCGGCGTGACGCTGACCCGCGAGGGCCGGGTCGCCCTGGTGACCATCAGGCGCGGCGACCGGCTGAACGCCTTGTCCCGCGAGGTGATGAGCGCCCTGACCGATATCGCCCGCGAGCTGCGCGGCGACACCTCGACCAGCGCCGTGGTGCTGGCCGGCGATCCGGTGTTTTCCGCCGGCGCGGACCTCAGCGACCGCAAGCACGGCGCCGGCGGCGAGGTCCCGCTGATCGAGCGGCGCGAGGCACTGCGCATCGGCCCGGACATGTGCGCCGCCTGGGAGGCGATCGACCAGACCACCATCGCCGCGGTCGAGGGCTTCTGCCTCGGCGGCGGCCTGGCTCTGATCGCCGCCTGCGATTTCCGCATCGCCGGCCGCGGCGCGCATTTCCGCCTGCCAGAGATTCCGCTGGGCATGAACATGAGCTGGGGCTCGCAACCGCGCCTGATCAGCCTGATCGGCCCCTCGCGCGCCAAGCGGTTGGTGATCTTCGGCGAGCGCGTGCCGGCCGAGCAGGCCGAGGCCTGGGGCCTGGTTGACGTGGTCACCGAGGACGGGGCCGCCGTGGCGCTGGCTCGTCAGTGGGCCGACAAGGTCGCCGCCCTGCCACCGCTGGCCGTGCGAATGGCCAAGCGGGCGATCACCGAGATCGCCGCCGCCAACCATGCCGCCTCGACCTATATGGACGCCGACCAGTACGCTTTGGCCGCCTCCAGCGCCGACCATCGCTAGGCGGTCGCCGCCTTCTTCGAAAAGCGGCCCGGCCGCTTCACCGGGAACTGACCATGATCGAGTTCTTCTTCGACTGCTCCAGCCCCTGGACCTATCTGGCCTTCACCAATATCCAGCCGCTGGCCGTCGAACTGGGCGCCGAGATCGTCTGGCGGCCGATCCTGGTCGGCGGCATCTTCAACACCATCAACCCCAGCGTCTATCAGAGCCGTGAGACGCCTGTGCCGGCCAAGGCCCGCTACTCAGCCAAGGACCTGCGGGACTGGGCGCGGTCCGCCGGGCTGAAGATCAAGATGCCGCCGAGCGTCTTTCCGGTGAACAGCGTCAAGGTCATGCGAGGCTGCGTCGTGCTGGCGCTCGACGGCAAACTGGTCGACTTCGCCCGCGCCGCCTTCGAGGCCTATTGGAGCGACGACCGCGACATCTCCCAGGACGAGGTCATCGCCGACATCTGCCGCCGCGCCGGCGCCGATCCCGAGCCCTTGTTCGCCGCCATCTCCCGGCAGGACATCAAGGACGCCCTGAAGGCCAATACCGACGAGGTGATGCGCCGCGGCGGCTTCGGCTCGCCGACGATCTTCGTCAACGGCGAAGACATGTACTTCGGCAACGACCGTCTGCCGCTGGTGCGTGAGGCTCTGGTCAGGGCTGTCGGCTAGCGGCGCGGCGCCAGCAAGCCGGCAGAGTGAAGGCATGAACCGACTTCCCACCTTTCCCCCGGACGCCTCGGCCGCCGAAGCGTGCGCCCGACTTGCCGAGGCAAAGTGGCGCCAGGTCGGGGCGGGCGATTGGTCGTGGGCTTTCGCGGACCCCGACGATGAGTGGGCCGCGCGGGTCACGCCGTTCGATCCCGGCTATCGCATGTTCGCGCAAGAGTGCCTTGACGGACCCTTGAACCAATGGCTGCCCAAGGTAGTCAGCGTTCTGCCGCTGCTGCGGGAAGGCTATATCGTTCTGATGGAAAGGCTCTGGCCCGCCGAGGAAGCTGCGGCGTCCGCGCTGTGCGCCGCCCTGGGCATCGCCAATGAAAGCGGCTCGCCCGCGC
Source organism: Caulobacteraceae bacterium (assembly GCA_035642335.1). Lineage (GTDB taxonomy): Bacteria > Pseudomonadota > Alphaproteobacteria > Caulobacterales > Caulobacteraceae > Poindextera. Next base: position 187 of record DASQSO010000356.1, on the reverse strand, counting down.
CAACCGCCGGTCCGCAGGTCGATGCCGGTGATCTGGAACTAACAGCGTTACGGTCGCGCACCCAGCGGCTGCTCGCCGACGGCCGCGACCGATACCACCGATACGCCGTGTGCGATATCCGGGAGGGTAACGTTATGGCCAACCGCGAGGGCGGCTTGAAGTTGATCGATCCCCTCGGCGTCGGCGG
>DASQSO010000355.1:0-8710 GCA_035642335.1 Caulobacteraceae bacterium | reverse complement strand
CCGCGGCGTGAGGATGAAGCGGCCGGTTTAGAGGCTTCCAAGGGCCAATAGACTGGGCTCGTCCCCGCTCGAGCGGGGATGAGCGGGAATTCCAGCGACTCTTCCCCCATCGAGGGGGAAGGGAGAAGAATAGGGCATGGCTGAGTCGTTTTCCCCGTTTCTTGGCGTGAGCCGCTCCCTCAGCGGGCGGACGTGGCGGCGGCGGCCAGCCGACGAGGACCTGGCGCGCCGGCATGGGTTGCGGTTTGGGCTGAGCGAGCCTCTGGCCCGCGCGCTCGCCTCGCGGGGGGTGTCGTCCGACGCCGCCGAGAGCTACCTCGCGCCGACGCTGAAGGCCCTCTTTCCCGATCCGTCCAGCTTCATGGACATGGACCGCGCCGCCGAGATCCTGGTTGACGCCGTGGTGCAAGGCCGCCCCAGCGTGGTCTTCGCCGACTATGACGTCGATGGGGCCTCCAGCGCCGCCCAGCTGGTGCGCTGGTTCCGCGGCCTGGGGCGCGAGCTGCCCATCTATGTGCCCGACCGCATGACCGAGGGCTATGGCCCCAGCCCCGCCGCCTTTCGCCGGCTGCGCGAGGAGGGCGCCGAGCTGGTCGTCACGGTCGACTGCGGCGCGGCGGCCTATGACGCCATCGCCGCCGCAACCGAGATCGGCCTGGACGTGGTGGTCATCGACCATCACCTGATGCGCGAGAACCCGCCGGCCGCCGCGGCCGTGGTCAATCCGAACCGACCCGGTTGTACGTCAGGCCAGGGCGTCCTGGCCGCCGCCGGCGTCACCTTCGTACTGCTGGCGGCGCTGAACCGAGAGGCGCGGCGGCGCGGCCTGTTCGAGGGTCGCCCCGAGCCCGACCTCCGCGCCTGGCTGGACCTGGCGGCCATGGGCGCGGTCTGCGACGTGACCAGCCTGACCGGCTTCAACCGCGCCCTGGTGGCGCAGGGGCTGAAGGTGATGTCCGGATGGGCCAATCCTGGTCTGAAGGCGCTGATGGACGTCGCCGGCGCCAAGGGACCAGCGACCACCTTCCATGCCGGCTTCATCCTGGGCCCGCGCATCAACGCCGGCGGCCGGATCGGCCGCTCCGACCTCGGCGCGCGGCTGCTGTCCACCGACGATCCCGACGAGGCCCGCGCGTTGGCGCTGGAGCTCGACGGCCTGAACGCGGCGCGCAAGGACGTCGAGCGCGCCATCCTCGATGAGGCCACCGCGGCGGTGGAAAAGGGCTCCAACCTCGATCCCAACGCGCCGGTGCTGGTGGTGGCGGCCGAGGGTTGGCATCCGGGTGTTATCGGCATCGTCGCCAGCCGCCTGCGCGAGCGCTATCGCAAGCCGGCGGTGATCATCGGCCTCGATCCGGTGACCGGCATAGGCAAGGGCTCCGGCCGTTCGCAGCCCGGGGTCAATCTCGGCGGGGCGGTGCAGGCGGCCTTCGAATCTGGACTTTTGATGAGTGGCGGCGGCCATGCCATGGCCGCGGGCCTTACCGTGCGCCGCGACGGCGTGCCGGAGCTGCGCGAATTCCTCTGCGCCGCCATGGCCGAGGAGCAGGTGGAGGCGGCTCTGGCCGACGCCATTGAGATCGACGCGGTGATCACCCCGCGCTCGGCGATCCGGCCGCTGGTCGAGGAGTTCGAGCGTATGCAGCCGTTCGGCCCCGGCAACCCCGAGCCGCTGTTCGCCCTGGCCGACGTGCGCATCGAGCAGCCCATCCCAATGCGCGGCGACCACATCCGCTGCCAGCTCACCGACGCCTCGGGCGCGAAGTTGCGCGCCATCGCCTGGCGCGCCGGCGAGAGCGAGCTCGGCCGCAGGCTAGCCGCCGGCGGGTCGCTGCACGTCGCCGGCCGTCTGAAGCCGGACGATTGGAACGGTCGGAGCGGCGTCCAGCTGGAAATCGAGGATGCCGCCGACCCGCGCATGAGCGGCTGAGGCGGGCGGCTTGCGGGGGCGGTGCAAGGCCTATATATCGCCCTTCCCAAGCCGGCCAATGGTCCCTTCGTCTATCGGTTAGGACACTAGATTTTCATTCTAGGAAGAGCGGTTCGACTCCGCTAGGGACTGCCACCGCCTTAGGGCGGAACTCATCGAAAAGACGTTCGTTGTTTGCTTCGGAACCAGTCTTCCGAGGTCGCCGCAATGTCTTTGTCCACGATCTTCGCCGAGCCCGCGCCGAGCCTCGCGGGCGATGACGCGAGTCCCGCCGACGAGCTGCGGTCGCAAGCCAGCCGATGCCGGCGACTGGCCAGCGGAATCGACGACAAACGTGTCTCCGATGCGCTCTTCAAGCTTGCTGGCGAGTACGAAGCCAGGGCCACGGAATTGAGACGCGAGGCGCGTTCCTGGGTTTCATGAAAGCCCCGGCATCGCGCCGCCGCCGCCAGGATCGGTCATGCGCCGCAGTCTTAGTCGGCCCTCACAAGATCAATTTCAACGGCGGTGGCCTTGCCGGTCATGGGCGCGATCACCCCCGGTGAGGTCATCGTCAACTTGTTGCCGTCAACGCGCATGAGATAGACGCGGTCGGTTCCGGTGAGCGCCTGATTGGACGCGGAGTCCACATGGGCGACGACCTTGACGCCATCCGGCGTCTGATTGGCGGTCACGTATCTGCCCGTCCAGGCCGCATGCGATTTCATCGACGCGACGGCTTCGGCATCGGTCTGCGCCGCCCTGGCCGGCGGCGTCCGCGTCGAGTCGACGAACATCAACCAGATCCGGGTGGGGGTGACGGTGACGTAGCCTGTCGGCCGCTCCCCAAGCGGATAACTGACGCCGCCGCCGGTTACGTCTTTGACCCTGACGACCTGCCACGTCCCGACGATCTGGCTCTTGGTGGTTGTTTGCCCGGCGTAGGACGACCCCGAAGCGGCGAGTAGCGCGACGGCGGCGGCGGCGAGCAGCATCTTGTTCATAGGTGTCCCCCTTGACGGCTTGGTAAGCTAACCACACGGAACCGCGATTTGCCACTCCCCGGCTAGGGGCTGTCACAGCCGCCTTTGGTGGAACTCATCGGAAAGTAACCCGTTGTTCGTCGGGGAAGAGTTCCTCCGAAGGCGCTGCAATGTCGTTATCCATGAGCTTCGCGGACAGAATCACCGACCTCGATGGCGACACCGAGAGCCGGGCGGAGGAATTCCGGTCGCAAGCCGACCGTTGCCGGCGATTGGCTAGCGGCATCGACGACAAGCGCGTCTCCGAAGCGCTGTTCAACCTTGCCGGCGAGTACGAGGCCAGGGCCACGGAACTGGCGCGCGAGGCGCGTTCCTGGGTTTCTTGAAAGCCCTGGGCTTCGCGCCGGTTCCGCCGGGGCCAGATGCCTGGTCGCTTCAAGCGTCGCCGACCACCGGGACCGGCTCGGCGTTGGTGCCGCCGCCGACCGTCCGATAGACGACGCCGGCCGCGGCCGCGCCCAGGATCGGGGCCACCCAGAACAGCCACAGCTGCCGCGGCGCCAAGCCGCCCGCGAACAGTCCGACGGTCACGGTCGGGTTCAGGTGGCCGCCGCAGACGTGGCCGATGGCGTAGACCATGGTCAGCACCTCAGGCGTTACGAGCGGTCAGGCCGCCGTCAACGGGTATGGTCGCGCCGGTGATATAGGAGGCGGCGGGCAGGCAAAGACTGAGGGTGACGTGTGCTACCTCTTCCGGTTCGCCATAACGGCGCAGGGCCGTGCGGCGATTGGCGAAGATCTCCTTGTCGGCCGCGGAGATCGCCTCCGTCATGGCGGTGTTGATCGGCCCGGGGCAGATGCAGTTGACCGTGATGCCTTCCTTGCCGAGTTCCACAGCCAGGGCGCGGGTGAGGCCGGTGACGCCGGCCTTGGCGGCCGCATAGATCGAATCCCGCGCCGTCGCGCCCAGAGCCTCGGTGGAGGCGATGTTGACGATGCGCGGACTGGCCGAGCGGCGCAGCCAGGGCAGGGCGGCGCGGATGATGCGCTGGTGCGCCGTCAGCAGGATCGGCACGAGGCGGGCCCAGAGATCATCGTAATCGGGGCTGTCGATGGGCGCGAAGGCGCCGACCCCGGCGTTGTTCACCACCGCGTCCAGGCCGCCGAAATGCTCGGCGATTTCAGGGACGACGCGGGCGATCGCCGCGGCGTCGGCGACGTCGAGGGCCCAGGCCCGGGCCTCGCCGCCCTCGGCGCGGATGGCCTCCGCGATCGCCTCGGCGTCCTTGGCGCGCACGTCGGTGACGGCGACCTTGGCGCCGTCACGGGCGAAGACGTGGGCGGTGGCGCGGCCCATGCCGCCAGCCGCGCCGGTGACCAGGGCGACCTTGCCAGTCATCGACCGGTTGAGGTTGGGGATCGGAGTCATCGGCGGGGTCCTTGGTTGCTGGGCCAGTCTGCCGCCATGCCTGACGGGTGACGCAGGTAAAGACCCGTCAGACCGATTTGGCGCGGCCGACGATACGCGCCATCGGCCTCGACCAGCTCCGGCGGGTCCGCGAATTCTTTAATTTTCGAGGACTCCGCGGTCAGAGACCGTGCTCTGGAAAAGTTACCGAGAAAGTGCAGGAAGACGCCTTAAAACGCTGCGCCAAAAGAGTATTTTCAAGTCTTGCAGATCTGAAATATCGCCGGCGGAGTTCGAGCTAAGCCTCTGAGGCGAGTCGGAATATCACGATCATCATCGCGTCATGCGAGAAACAATCATTGACGCTCGGACATAGCGAGAACAGTGTTATCACGATGTGTTCGTCCAGGGAGGAATTGAGGGCGGGCCAAAGGGGCTGCATGTCTAGTTACGAAGTTGGGGAGACCGAATTCCATGAGGAATCGGTCCGCATCAGCGGGCGCGTTAAGTGGTTCGACGCTGGCAAGGGCTATGGGTTCATCGTTCCTGACGATCCCAGCCAGACGGGCCTGAAGGACGTCCTGCTGCATGTGACAAGCTTGCGTCAATCGGGGCATGAGAGTGCGCCGGAGGGGTGCCTCATTACCTGCGAAGTCGTCAAGCGGCCCAAGGGGTGGCAGGTGTCGGAGATCGTCGAACTCGACGAGTCCACCGCCGCTCCGGTCGAGCGGTCGCGCGGGCCGTCGGATCGTCGGGACGGCGGCTTTCGCCGCGACCGCGACAGTTTCGACAGCCAGCGCGGCGGCGGCTTCCGCGACCGCCCGACCAGGCGGCCAGCGTCGCCGGCGGGGCCGCTCGAGCGCGCCAAGGTGAAATGGTTCAATCGCACCAAGGGCTACGGCTTCGTGGTCCGCGACGGCGAGCCCGGCGACATCTTCGTGCATATCGAGACCCTGCGCCGCAGCGGTCTTGAGGACCTGCAGCCGGGCGAGGACGTCATGGTCCGGTTCGCCGAGGGCCCCAAGGGCTTGGTGGTGGCCGAGATCTCCGCCGAAGACCTGCGCTGACGCTGTCCCGTGACCGATGACTATGAGTACCGCGGCCTGATCGCCCAGGCGTGGGACCTGTTGCGCGGCGACTATTCGATCTGGCCGGACCGGCCCTTTTATCGCGAGATCATCGAACGCCAGGGCGGACCGGCCCTGGACGTCGGTTGCGGCACAGGCCGACTGATCCTCGACTATCTGGCCGCGGGGCTGGATGTAGACGGCGTCGACAATTCGCCGGACATGCTGGCGCTCTGCCGCGCCAAGGCCGCCGGCATGGGCATCGATATCGAGCACCGGCTTCATCTCCAGGAGATGGACGGGCTCGACCTTCCACGGAAATACGCCGTCATCTTCGTGCCGTCGCTGTCGTTCCAGCTGGTGCTTGACCCGCCGGCCCCGGAGACGGCCATGGCCCGGTTCCACGACCATCTGGCGCCGGGCGGGGTGCTGGTAATGTCGCTCAAGTCCAGGCTTTGGGAAAACCGCCGTACCCCGCCGCAGATGCAGTGGTCGCCCTGGTTCAAGCTCGCCGAGCGCGAGCGCGATGACGGAGCCACGGTCCGCCGGTTCATCCGCGAAATGTACGACCACGACCAGCAGCTCGAGCACGAAGAAAACCGCTACGAGGTGCTGCGGGACGGCGAGGTGATCGAGGCCGAGTTCCACAGTCGCTGCCCGTGCGTGCGCTGGTACTGGCAGGACCAGGCGATCGGTCTGTTCGAGCGGGCCGGTTTCGCCAACATCCGAATGACCGCCCAGGAAAGCGTCCGGCCGGCGACGCCTGAGGACAACAGCTTCAAGATTCGCGGCACGCGGCCATAAGGGCGATGCTATGGCTTGGCGGTGTTCACGCCAGAAGGGCCCGCGCTTAGATGAACCTACGATCCTGGTCCGTGGCCGCGGCTCTGGCGGCCGTTCTGCTCGCCGCGCCGGCCTTCGCCGCCATTCCGACCTACACCTACAAGGTCGTTCACACCTATCCGCACGATCGGACGGCCTTCACCGAGGGCCTCTTCTATCTGGACGGCTTCCTCTACGAGAGCACCGGCCTTGAGCACCATTCGGCCATCCGCAAGGAGAGCCTGGCCACCGGCAAGGTGGTGCAGATGCGCGAGCTGGCGCCGCAGTATTTCGGCGAGGGCATCGTCGATTGGCATGGGCGGCTGATCCAGCTCACGTGGAGGAGCCAGATCGGCTTCATCTACGACCTGGCCAGCTTCAGTCCGATCGGCCAGTTCGCCTATCCAGGCGAGGGTTGGGCGCTGACTAAGGACGGCCATGAGCTGATCATGAGCGACGGCACGCCCGCTATCCGCTTCCTTGACCCGAAGACGCTGAAGGAGACCCGCCGTATCACCGTCACCGCCGACGGAACACCCGTGCAGGACCTGAACGAGTTGGAGTGGGTCAAGGGCGAGATCCTGGCCAATATCTGGATGACCAACACCATCGCCCGCATCGATCCGGCCACCGGCAAGGTGGTCGGCTGGATCGACCTGACCGGCATTCTGCCCGCCGCCGACGTTAGCGGCGACCGCGACGACGTGCTGAACGGCATCGCCTATGACGCCAAGGGCGACCGGCTGTTCGTCACCGGCAAGCGCTGGCCGAAACTGTTCCAGATTCGGCTTGTCCCGAGACCTTAGCCGCCGAGCGGCTGGCCGGTTTCCAGCAGGCTCTTCAGCGACGACAGGATCATCGGCCAGCCCCGCGAGACGGCGACGATGAACTTCGACTCGGCCACCGCGATGGTGTGCACGAGGGTGACCTTGGTGACGCCGTTATCCTGCTGCTCGAGGTCGAAGCTGGCGGTCGAGACCCCTTCGGCCTTCATCGCCTCGTCGACCAGGTGTCGCCAGGACACCGACAGCCGCCGCGGCGGGTCGGCCTCCAAGACCTCGCCCTCGTCCCAGACCTTCCCGTCCGCGCTGATAATTCGATAGTCGGCGCCTTTGCGCCAGCTGCTTTCCTGGTGGTAGCCGCTCCAGAAGGCCTTGTTCTGTTCGGGGTCTATCAGATAGTCCCACACCGTCTGGGCCGGGGCGCGGATATAGGTGACATAGACGAAGCGGCTCTCGGCCGTCGGCTTGCTCTCAGTCATGGTGGTCTTCCTCGATCTGGCGTTTCAGGTCGGCCAGCGCCTCCAGACGCCGCCGTTCGTACTTGCCGATCCAGCGATCGGCGATCTCGTGGATCGGCACGGGGTTGAGGGTGTGCAGTTTCTCGCGCCCGCGCTTTTCGGCGACCACCAGGTTGGCGGTCTGCAGGATCTCCAGGTGCTTGCTGACCGCCTGCCGGCTGATACCGCGGCCGGCGCAGAGCTCACTGAGCGTCTGGCCGTTGCGGGCGTGTAGACTATCCAGCAGCTGGCGGCGCACCGGGTCGGCAAGCGCCTTGAACACCGCGTTCATGCTCATCGTATTCTACCGCCCGGCCTCATTAAGCAATCAGGTGATTGCCTTATGTACAAGCAATCATATGATTGCATGAATGTCAACCGTCCTCACGGCAAAGCGCGCTCCTTCGCCGCCGCGTTGCGGCGCAGCGGGCGACGTGGCAAGACAGCGGCGTTTTCCGAAGGTCCCGGGGCGTGGCGCAGCCTGGTAGCGCATCTGGTTTGGGACCAGAGGGTCGGAGGTTCGAATCCTCTCGCCCCGACCACCTTCGGGCCAGCTATCGGGGAGCGCCATGCTCGCGCGCATCTATCGTCCGGCCAAGACCGCTATGCAGTCGGGCAAGGCCAAGACCAAGGAGTGGGTGCTGGAGTTCGAGCCCTCGTCGGCGCGGCTGCCCGACCCCTTGATGGGCTGGGCCCAGTCCAAGGACATGAACGGCCAGGTGCGGCTGAATTTCGAGACCCGCGAAGAGGCCATCGCCTATGCTCAGAGCCACGCCATCCCCTTCCAGGTGATGGAGCCCAAGCCGATCAGGCGGGTGATCAAGGCCTATGCCGACAATTTCGCCTTCACCCGCAAGGAGCCGTGGACCCACTAGGGCCCGCGGCGGTGCGGCGCCCTTAGCTCAACCGGATAGAGCACTCGCCTTCTAAGCGAGCGGTTGCTGGTTCGAATCCAGCAGGGCGCGCCACGCGGGGACGGGTGATCATGCGCGAAGTTCGCCGTTCTCCGCCGACCGGGGCTCATCGAGCACGGGCGCGGTGAAGTCGAAACCCGGCGGCGCAATGACCCAGCCGCACAGAAACCCGGGCAATCCAAGAATGGCCGCTTTGTGAGCCCCTGGAGGCGTGGGAGGGGCCACGGCCTTGCTTCGCTTCGTCGTCCGGCTCAGCTCTCACTCGCGGCGGTGGATTAGGTCGCGCTGTCGGTGTCCAGGATGTGCTGGGCCTCTTCCTTGGTCGGGA
>DASQSO010000354.1:0-2420 GCA_035642335.1 Caulobacteraceae bacterium | reverse complement strand
GCCCAACGGCGAATTCGGCGCCTATGTCGCGGCGCCCACGGCCGCGCCGGCGGCCGCCATCGTGGTGATCCAGGAGATTTTCGGCGTCAACGCGGTCATGCGCGAGATGACCAACCGGCTCGCCGCCCAGGGTTATCTGGCCGTCTGTCCCGACCTCTTCTGGCGCCTCGAGCCCGGCATCGACATCACCGACCAGAGCGCGGCTGAGTGGAAACGCGCCTTCGAACTGTTCAACGCCTTCGACGTCGAGGCCGGCGTCAGGGACATCGCCGCGACCGCCGAGGCCATCCGCAAGGACCCGCGCTGCAACGGCAAGGTCGGCGCCGTCGGGTTCTGCCTTGGCGGGCTTTTGGCCTATCTGACTGCGGCGCGCACCGACGCCGACGCCAGCGTCGCCTATTACGGCGTTGGACTGGAACGTTACACCGCCGAGGCCGACAAGCTGGTCAATCCGCTAATGTTGCACGTGGCCGAGGAGGATCAATTCACCCCCAGACCGGCGCGGGACCTGATCATGGCGGCGCTGAAAAACCATCCTCACATCGAGATCCACACCTATCCCGGCCGCGACCACGCCTTCGCCCGACCCGGCGGCGAGCACTACGACGCGGCCGACGCGGCCCTGGCCGAGAGCCGCACCCTCGACTTCCTCAAGCGCAATCTGGGCTGAACGATCATGTTGGCTGTACAGGCGACCAAGACGGGCGGCCCGGACGTGCTGGAGGCGGTCGAGCTGCCGGTTCCCGAGCCAGGGCGCGGACAGATCCGCATCCGCCATCACGCCATCGGGCTGAACTTCATCGACACCTATCAGCGCTCCGGCCTCTATCCGCTGCGCCTGCCGGCCGTGCTCGGCCAGGAGGGCGCCGGGGTGGTCGACGCAATCGGCGAGGATGTCAGCGGGTGGAAAATCGGCGACCGCGCGGCCTATACCGGCCAGATCGGAGCCTATGCCGAGTTTCACGTGGCGCAGGCCGCACGCGTGCTGCACCTACCCGAGAACGTCTCATTCGAGGTCGCGGCCGCGGCGCTCCTGAAAGGGATGACAGCGGAGTTCTTGTTGCGCCGTTGTCACCCGCTCAAGGCCGGCGAGACCATTCTCGTTCATGCCGCGTCCGGCGGCGTCGGCGCCATCCTGGTGCAATGGGCCAAGGCGATCGGGGCGGTGGTGATCGGCGCGGTCGGTTCCGAGGCCAAGGCCGATCTTGCCCGGACCAATGGCTGCGACCACGTGATTCTCTATCGGGACGAGGACGTGGCCGCGCGGGTACGGGACATCACCGGCGGGCTCGGCGTCCGCGTCGCATATGATTCCGTCGGCAAGGACACATTCGAGGGCACCCTGGCCAGCCTCGGTCGGCGTGGCCTGTTCGTCAGCTTCGGCAATGCCTCTGGGCCGGCGCCGGCGGTCGAGCCAGCGCGGCTGATGCGGGCGGGCTCGCTCTTCCTGACCCGGCCGACAATGTACGACTATACGGCGACGCCCGAAGAGCTGGCTGACAGCGCCGCGGCCCTGTTCGCGGTCATCGAGTCCGGCGCGGTGAAGGTCGTCATCGGCCAGACCTTCCCGCTCAGGGATGCCAGGCGCGCTCATGAAGCGCTGGAAAGCCGCGCGACCATCGGGGCGACCCTGCTGATCCCCTAAGGGGACCTGAGCCTATTTGGCGATGGCGGTCAAATAGGCGGGCCGCGCCTTCATCCGCGCCCAATAGTCGCCGACGCGGCCGATAACCTCGGGGATCAGCTCATAGTCGAGCTGCATCTCCTCAACCATCCGGATCAGACGAAGCGAGCCCAAGCCGCTGGTGTGATGGATTTTCAGCATCCTCACACTCTGATCGTCAGGTATTCATCGACTGGAAGAAGTCGTCGTTATTCTTGCTCTGCTTCAGCTTATCTAGCAGGAACTCGATCGCATCTTGTGGGCCCATGGGGCTGAGGATGCGATGCAGGATGTTGACCTTCTGGAAATTTTCCTTCGGTGTGATCAATTCTTCCTTGCGGGTGCCGGACTTCAGGATGTCGATGGCAGGATAGATGCGCTTGTCGGCGACCTTGCGGTCCAGGATGATTTCCGAATTGCCGGTGCCCTTGAACTCTTCAAAGATCACCTCATCCATGCGGCTGCCGGTATCGATCAGGGCGGTCGAGATGATGGTCAGCGAGCCGCCTTCTTCGATGTTCCGCGCCGCGCCGAAGAAGCGCTTGGGCCGCTGCAGGGCGTTGGCGTCGACGCCGCCGGTCAGCACCTTGCCTGAGGACGGCACTACGGTGTTGTAGGCGCGGCCAAGCCGGGTGATATTGTCCAAAAGGATAATCACATCGCGCTTGTGCTCGACTAGGCGCTTGGCCTTTTCGATCACCATTTCAGCCACTTGCACGTGGCGCGAGGCCGGTTCGTCGAAGGTCGAGGAAATGAC
>DASQSO010000353.1:0-2693 GCA_035642335.1 Caulobacteraceae bacterium | reverse complement strand
CCTGGGCCCGCATCGCGGCCAGGGCGGCGTCCAGGCGGCTGAGCGCCGCCTCGGCATCCTGGATGATCTGCGCCTCGCGGGCGCGGTCGGTCTCGATGCGGGCGAGGTCGGCGGTCAGGCGCTCGATCGCCGCCACCGACTGCTCGGCCTCGCGTTCCAAGCGGTCGTTCTCGATAGCAAGCCGGTGCAGGATGGCGCCGGCGGTTTGCGCCTCCTCGCGGCGGGGGCCTACGGCGGCTTCCGCCTCGATCGCCGCTGTCGATGCCGCGGCGGCCTCGCGCGTCGCCGCCTCGACGGCTCCCGCGGCTTCGCTCGCTTCCGCTTCGGCCCGCTCCAGGATGGCGGCGGCCTCGGTCCAGCGCACATAGAGCACCGCGCCCCGCAGGCCGCGAATCTCGGCTGACAGCCGCTTGAACTTCTCCGCCTGGCGCGCCTCGCGCTTAAGCCGCGAGAGGGTGGTCTCAAGCTCGGCGGCGACGTCGCTCAGGCGCGCCATGTTGGCTTCGGCGGCGCGCAGGCGTAGTTCCGCCTCGTGCCGGCGCCCGTGTAGGCCCGAGACGCCGGCGGCTTCTTCCAGGATCAGCCGGCGGTTCTGCGGCTTGGCGGCGATCAGTTCGCTGATTTGCCCCTGGCGCACCAGGGCTGGCGAATTGGCTCCGGTGGAGGCGTCGGCGAACAGCAACTGCACGTCGCGCGCTCGCGCCTCGCGGCCGTTGATGCGGAAGGTCGAGCCGGCCCCCCGGTCGATGCGGCGCACCACCTCGAGCACCGGATCGTTGGCGTATTGCGGCGGGGCGCGGCGGTCGGCGTTGTCGATCGACAGCACTACCTCGGCATGGTTGCGCGACGGCCGGGCGCCCGTGCCGGAAAAGATCACGTCGTCCATGCCGCCGGCGCGCATGGCCTTGGCGGAGCTGGCTCCCATCACCCAGCGCATGGCCTCCAGGATGTTGGATTTGCCGCACCCGTTCGGGCCGACGACGCCGGTCAGGCCGGGCTCGATGCGAAACTCGGTCGGCTCGACGAAGGACTTGAAGCCCGAAAGGCGAAGCCGCTGGAAATGCAATCGCTTCGCCTGGTCAGGACGCCGTCTGGGCCGCGGCGATCGCCGCGTCGAGGCTGGCCATGGTCTGCTCGCCGACCAGCTTCTTGCCGTTGATCACGAAGGTCGGCGTCGAATCGATGCCGTCCTTGTCGATATAGGTCTGGATCCGGTTGTTCAGTGCGGTGAGGGCTGCGTTGTCGTTGATGCAGGCGTTGAACTGCGCCTCGGTCAGGCCAGCGGATTCGGCGATGCCAAGCAGCGTGCCCTTGACGTCGCCGGAGTAGAACATCTGGGTCTGGCCTTTGAACACGGCGTCCAGAACGCTGAAATACTTGTCCTTTCCGGCGCAACGGGCGGTCAGGAAGGCCGCGGCGGCTACTTCCGGCGGCGGGGTGAGGAACTCGCGGAACACGTAGTGGATCTTGCCGGTGTCGATGTACTTGGCCTTGAAAGTCGGAAAGACGTCGTTGTTGAACCGCGCGCAGTGCGGGCAGGTGGCCGAGGCGTACTCGATCACGGTCACCTTGGCGCTCGCATTGCCCAGCGACATGTCGTCGGCGGTCACCGGGGTCGCGCCGCCTAGCTTGTTGCAGCCGGCAATGCTCAAGACTGCGAGCGCGATGACGAAAAGGCGGCGAGTCGATGGACCCATTGGTGTTTTCCTTAAAACTTGACCGTCCGCGCCTTTTGCAAGGAACGCGAAGTTAAGCGCGATTCTGCCCCCGCCGCACATAGCCCGGCCGCCACGGGAAACCGCGTTCAGGGGCCCCTGTCAATGCGCGGTTGCGGTATGGCTCGGCGAGCCACGCCTTGACGGGTCGGCGGCGGCTTCGGCGTGAGCAATGGCCGCATCCAGCTGGGCCAGGGTCTGCACCCCATCCAACCGCTGGCCGTCGACGAAGAAGGTCGGCGTGCCGCTGATCTTGTCGTTGGCGATATAGCTCTGTACGCGGGCGTTCAGGGCGGCGAGCGCGGCCTTGTCATTGAGGCAGGCATTGGCCTGATCGGGAGCGAGGCCAGCGTCCTTGGCGATCTTGAGCAGGGCGGGGGTGGCGTCGCCGGTCTTGTAGATATCCGCCTGGGCATGGAAGAAGTCGTCCAGGACGCTGAAATACTTGTCCTTTCCGGCGCAGCGGGCCAGCAGGAAGGCTGCGGCGGCCAGATCGACCGGCTCGGTCAGGAACTCCCTGAACACATAGCGCACCTTGCCTGTATCGACGTACTTGGCCTTGAAGGCTGGGAAGATGTCGTTGTTGAAGCGGGCGCAGTGGGTGCAGCTGGCCGAGCCGTACTCGATCACCGTCACCTTGGCGTTCGGATCGCCCAGGCTCATGTCGCCGCCGCCCGTTGTCACGGCCTTCGCCGACAGGGCGCCGAGCAGGCTTAGGGCGGCCGCGGCCTGGATCAGACGGCGTCTTGCGATCATGATAATGAGCCCGGTTCGCGGCGCAGGACCTCGCGTCCAAGGCGGATAAGGGCGGTTTTCAACGGTCCCTCCGGGGCGCGGGCGACACTAGCGACAAGCTCGGCCTCGAGGCCGGCGTCGAGGGGCTGGGCGCGGCGGCGATACGCCTGGGCGGCCGGGCTGGCGACCGCGGCGCGCTTGACGACGCCCTGGACGATGCGCAGCCGCTCGACCGAGCCCGGG
>DASQSO010000352.1:0-5855 GCA_035642335.1 Caulobacteraceae bacterium | reverse complement strand
ACGGCCCGCCCTCCTGGCCCAGGTTGCGATAGCTCATCAGATGCATCGCGTGGCAGGACGAACAGACGTCGTGATAGACCTTGTAGCCCCGCTGCAGCTGCTCCTGGTCGAAGCGGCCGAACGGACCTTCAAAGCTCCAGTGCATCTCCTTGGGCTCGAGCGCCGTTGTGGCGGCGAAGGAAGCTTGAGCTGTGGCGGCGAGGCCTAGAATCGCCGCGATCGCGAACGCTTTGCGCAGCATCAGGCTTTAACCCTTCTTCTCGGGAGCGGCGGCGGCGCCGGTGGGAGCGGAGGCTGGATGGGAGAGGATGGGGGTCGAGATCGATTCCGGCACCGGCAGGGGCGTCTCGAACAGAGGCAGGAAGGGCGTCACCAGCAGCAGGTAGCCGAAGTAGCCGAGCGCGCCCAGACGCGAGAGCCAGACGTCGGTGTTGATCCCGTAGTCGCCGAGCACGAAGCCGGGGCCGACTCCAGGGATGATCTGGGCGTCCGGCTCGTGCGCCCCGCACCAGCCCAGCACCAGACAGGTAATCAGGAAGAGGCCCAGAAAGAGGCGCGCCGCGGGCCGATAGCGCATCGAGCGCACCTTGGAGCGATCCAGCCACGGCATGGCGAAGAGCAGGCCGATGGCGCTGAACATGACGATCACGCCGGCCAGCTTGTTCGGCACCGCCCGCAGCATGGCGTAGTAGGGCAGGAGGTACCATTCCGGCACGATGTGCTGTGGCGTCACCAGCGGATTGGCCGGCGTGAAGTTCTCCGCGTGGCCCATGCCGTCGGGGTTATAGAAGACGAAGGCGGCGAACAGGATCAGGAAGACCCCGACTCCGAAGGCGTCCTTGACGGTGTAGTAGGGGTGGAAGGGGACCGTGTCGGCCTCGCTCTTCACGTTCACGCCGGTCGGATTGTTGTTGCCGGGCACGTGCAGCGCCCAGATGTGCAGCACCACCACGCCGGCGATGATGAACGGCAAGAGGTAGTGCAGCGAGAAGAACCGGTTCAGCGTCGGGTCGTCGACCGCGAACCCGCCCCACAGCCAGGTGGTGATCGAAGGCCCGACCACCGGCACCGCGCCCAGGATGTTGGTGATGACGGTGGCGCCCCAGAAGCTCATCTGCCCCCAGGGCAGGACGTAGCCCATGAAGGCGGTGATCACCATCAGGAGGTAGATGATCATCCCGAGTAGCCATAGCACCTCGCGCGGGGCCTTGAACGAGCCGTAATAGATGCCGCGGAACATGTGAATATAGACCGCCAGGAACATCATCGAAGCGCCGTTGGCGTGGATGTAGCGGATCAGCCAGCCGTAGTTCACGTCGCGCATGATGTGCTCGACGCTGTCGAAGGCCAGGGAGGCGTTGGGCACATAGTGCATCGCCAGGATGATGCCGGTGACGATCTGGGTGACCAGGCAGACGCCCAGGATGGCGCCGAAGGTCCACCAGTAGTTCAGGTTCTTCGGCGTCGGGAAGTCCCCGAGATCCACGCCGAACCGGATGATCGGCAGGCGCGTGTCGAGCCAGCGCTCGATGCCCGTCTTGGGCTCGTAGGTCGAATGTCCGCTCATCTCGAATGTCAGCCGATCTTGATCTTGGTGTCGGATTCGAAGGCGTAGTCGGGCAGGAAGAGGTTCAGCGGCGCCGGTCCGGCGCGGATGCGGCCCGCCGTGTCGTAGATCGAGCCGTGGCAGGGGCAGAGCCAGCCACCGTAGGGGCCCTGGCCAAAATTCGGCACACAGCCCAGGTGGGTGCAAACGCCGATCACCACCAGCCACTGCGGCTTCCCAGGCTTGTGGCGCGAGGCGTCGGTGGCGGGGTCGCGCAGGTTGGCGTGGTCGTCCGCGACCGCCGCGGCGATCTCCTTGGGCGTGCGATAGCGAACGAAGACCGGCTTCGAGCGCCACTTGACCACCACCTGCTGGCCTTCCTGCACCTTGGTCAGGTCGAACTCGATCGAGGACAGGGCCAAGGTGTCGCTGGACGGGTTCATCTGGTCGATAAACGGCCAGGCGATCGCGGCCACGCCGCCGACACCGGTCGCGATGGTCGCGATAACGATAAAGTCGCGGCGGCTCGGATCGTCGCCGCCGTGATTCTCGGGACTGGCTGCAGCTGCTGTCTCGGCCAACTTTAACGCACCCTTCGCTTCGCCGGCGGGGCTTGGAATATCCCGGCGCGTCTGACGATCTCGACCTTACGCAGGCCGCCTGCCACAACACGTTTGGCGCAAGGCATCAAGCCCATGCGGCATAGGTTCACCGCCGAATTAGCCCCTGCCCGCGAGTCGCCTTGCCCCGCCAACGTCTTGTGCTGGATCGCTTAGAATGCGCCTCGCTCTTTTTCAACCAGACATTCCGCAAAACCTCGGCGGCGCTATACGGCTGTGCGCCTGCATGGGCGCGGCGCTCGAAATTATCGAGCCTTGCAGCTTTCCGCTGACGGACCGTTCGCTGAAGCGGGCGGCGCTTGACTATGGCGGCCACGCCGAGGTGTTCGCCCATACGTCCTGGACGGATTTTCTGGCCGCGGAGCAACGGAAGGCGGGCCGGCTCGTCCTTTTCACCACCCACGGCGCAAGGCCGTTCATCGATTTCGCCTTCGCGGCCGGCGACACACTGCTGTTCGGCCGCGAAAGCGCGGGAGTTCCGGGCGAGGTCCACGCCGCGGCCGACACGCGCCTGCTGATCCCCATGGCGGCCGGGACGCGCTCGCTGAACGTGGTCGCGGCCGCCGCTATGGCGCTCAGTGAGGCGCTGCGGCAGACGAATGGCTTTTCCAGGACCCTTCCAGCGAGGTAGTTGGCCGCATGATCGGAGTTTCCGCCGAAATCGAAGACCGCAGGGCCCGGGCGCGAATCTGGTTCGAGTCGCTGCGCGACCGCATCTGCGCCGAGCTGGAGCAGCTGGAGGAGGATGCGCCGGACGAGCTCTATCCCGAACCGCCCGGCCAGTTCGACCTTCGGCCTTGGACGCGGGAGACCGGGACCGGCGGCGGCGTCGGCGGCTTCATGACCGGCCGCTTCTTCGAGAAGGCCGGCGTCCACACCTCCGCCGCCAACGGCCGCTTCACGCCCGAAATGGCCGCGACCATGCCCAGCGCCGACAAGGACCCGACTTATGTCTCGGCCTCGATCAGCCTGATCCTGCATCCGCGTTCGCCGCGCGTGCCGGCCGTGCACATGAACACCCGCTTTCTGTCGACGGCCGAGAGCTGGTTCGGCGGCGGCGCCGACCTGACGCCGACCCTGGACGAGCAGCGCAGCCAGGACGCCCCCGACGCGGCGGCCTTCCACGCCGCGCTGCGCGCCGCCTGCGATCGCTACGACCCGGACGCCTATGGCAAGTACAAGGCCTGGTGCGACGAGTACTTCTTCCTGCCGCACCGCAACGAGCCGCGCGGCGTCGGCGGCATCTTCTACGACCAGCTGAACTCCGGCGACTTCGAGCGCGACTTCGCCTTCACCCGCGACGTCGGCGAGGCCTTCCTGGACATCTATCCGAAGATCGCCCGCCACCGGATGAGCGAGCCGTGGACCGAGGCCGACCGCGAGGAACAGCTTGTCCGCCGCGGCCGCTATGTCGAGTTCAACCTGCTCTACGACCGCGGCACCATGTTCGGCTTCCGGCAAGGCGCCAACGTCGAGACCATGCTCTCCTCGATGCCGCCGTTGGTGCGCTGGCCCTAGACCTTCGCCGGCGAGAACAGGCGCGGCAGTCGGTTGCCGCCCTGCATCAGGAACATCCAGCCGGGGTATTCCGACGAGATGGCGCTGATCTGGTCCAGCTTTTCGACCTCGCCGGAGGTCAGTTTCAGGTCGGCGGCGGCCAGGTTGTCATCCAGCTGCTCGGTGGTCTTGGCGCCGATGATGATGCTCATCACCGCCGGCTTGGCCAGCAGCCATGCCAAGGCCACCCGCGCCACCGAGACCTCGTGCGCCTTGCCGATCTCGCGCATGGCCTCGACGATCGACCAGGCGCGGTCCTTGTCCACCGGCGGGAAGTCGAAGCTGGTGCGGCGCGCGCCCTCCGGCGAGTTGGCGCCGGGGCCGAACTTGCCCGACAGCAGGCCGCCGGCCAGCGGCGACCAGACCATCAGGCCGAGCTTCTCCTCGGTAAGCATGGGAATCAGCTCGCGCTCCAACTCGCGGCCGGCGATGGAATAGTAGGCCTGCAGGGTCTCAAAGCGGGCATAGCCCTTGGCCTCGCTGCGCCCGAGCGCCTTGGCGATCTTCCAGGCGGCCCAGTTGGAGACGCCGATGTAGCGGACCAGGCCCTGGCTGGTCAGGTCGTCCAGCGCCCGCAAGGTCTCGTCGATCGGGGTGACGGCGTCGTTGCCGTGGATCTGGTAGAGGTCGATGTGGTCGGTCTGCAGGCGCTCCAGGCTGCCGTGCACCGAGTCCATGATGTGGCCGCGCGAGGCGCCGCGATCGTTGGGGCCGGGGCCCATCTCGCCGAACACCTTGGTGGCGATGACCACGTCCTTGCGGGCTGTGCCCAGGTTCTTGAACGCCTGGCCGAGCAGGCTTTCCGAGGCGCCGAAGGAATAGACGTCGGCGGTGTCGAAGAAGTTCACCCCGGCGGCGATGGCGCGGCCGACGATGGCGTCCACTTGGTCCTGGCCGAGGCCGGCGATGGCCGCCCAGCGGACGGCATCCGTGCCGCCGAAGGTCATGGCGCCCAGGCAGATTTCCGAGACGAACAGGCCGGTGCGGCCAAGCTGATTATATTTCATGAAGAACTCCCCAAGGCGTGTTCACCGGAATATGGGGCGCGGTTCAACGTGCGGAAGGCGCCGATTGTGAAGATCGCGTGACGGGCCTTCGCGGGGGTCAGTAGGCCATGCCCTGGGCCACCGACTTCAGCCGCTCGACGATGGAAAGCTTGTCGTCGATGAAGTCCTGGTCGATCCACCAGGCTTCGACCTCGCGCATGACCTCGCCGACAAGGGGCCCTTCCGGCACCCCGGCGGCCATCACCTCGGCGCCGGTGATCGGGAAGGCCGGCCGCGGCCAGCTCCGCGCCATGGGTAGCAGGGCGCGCCACTGAATGGCGGCGGCGTGGCGCTCCGACCCCGCCCAGCCCAGCATCACCCGGTCGCAAAAGGTGTCGACGCCCAGCCTGTAGACGCCGCGGCGGGCCTCGCGCGGGCTCAGCCACGACACCAGTCGTGGTTCGGTTCCCAGCGCCGCGACCAGCCGGTCGCGCTGGGCGTTGGACAGCCGCAGCCGTCCAGCCAAGGCCGCGCCGCCCGCAGGATCGTCGGGCAGAAGCGCCGCCAGGCGAAGCTCGGCGTCGCATTCGAACAGGTCGGACTCGATCTCCACCAGCCGCTCGAACCGGGCCAGCCCGTGGGCCTCCGGCACGATCAGCGACAGGATGCCGGTGGCGGCCATCAGGCGCACGGCCGGACGGGGATCGTCCGCGCCCAGCAGCTTCAGCAGCTCCTTGGCGATGCGTTCGGCCGACAGGCCGGTCAGCGCGTCCTTCATTGTCTCGCAGGCGGCCAGGCCCTCGGCGTCCGGCTCGCCCTTGCCGTACCAAGCCAGGAACCGGAAGAAGCGCAGGATGCGCAGGCCGTCCTCGCGGATGCGGGTCTCCGGATCGCCGACAAAGACGATGCGGCCGGCATGTGCGTCGGCCTCGCCCGCGCCGGTGGGATCGAACAGGCGCCCCTCCGCATCGGCATAGAGAGCGTTCAGGCGGAAATCGCGCCGGGCGGCGTCCTGCGCCCAATCCTCGGTATAGGCGACCACCGCGTGGCGGCCGTCGGTTTCCACGTCGCGGCGCAGGGTGGTGATCTCGAACGGCTTGCCGTTGGAGATCGCCGTCACCGTGCCGAACTCGACCCCCGTGGGAA
>DASQSO010000351.1:0-3651 GCA_035642335.1 Caulobacteraceae bacterium | reverse complement strand
ATGATGTTGACGGCAAAGGCCAGCGCCGACGAGTGCAGGAACAGGTTGACCAGCGAGGCGATGATCAGCCCGATCAGGCCGACGATCAGGAAGCTGCCGAAGGCGGTCAGGTCGCGCTTGGTGGTGTAGCCCACCAGGCTCAGGCCCCCGAAGGCGGCGGCGGTGATCAGGAAGGTCGTGAAGATCGAATCGACCTGGTAGAGCAGCGCGATGTCGCCAAGCGAGGCGCCGAACAGGGCGACCACCAGCCAATAGACGATGCCGCTCGAGCGCGGGCTCTGCTTGAACGCCAGCCGGCCGATCAACAGCACGGCCAGCGGCGAGAAGGCCACGATCATGCCCAGGATGGTCATGCCGACGAGGCGCCCGTCAGCGTTGACCACGAACAGCAGGTCGCGGACAGGCGCGACGCTGGAGGTCACATAGGCGAGCGCGGCCGAGATCAGCAGGCCGAGGCCCACCTTGTTGTAGACGCCGAGCATGAACGCGCGCAGGCCCGCATCCACCGCCATGTCGGCGGGGCCCGCCGTGGCGGGTCGCGGATAGTCGCGGTTGAAGTCGCTCATTTGAGTTTTGGTCCTTGAATGACGCCCCCCAAGGGGCGTGGTTAGATATCGGCAAGGATGCGCCTTGCCGCAAGGCCGGGCAAGCTGGATCGGCGGGCGGCCAACGGTTTGGCTTGAGCCAGGCCCTCAAGGCCCGGCATAAGGCGGCGCATGATCCGTCTGTTCGCGGCGCTCGTCCCGCCGCCCGAGATCGCCGAGGCCCTGATCGCGCGCCAGGCCGGCCTGACCAGCGCCGCCTGGCGGCCGCTGGACGCCCTGCACATCACCTTGCGCTTCTTCGGCGAGTTGCCGGAGACCACCGCCGACGACCTGGACACCGAGCTCGCACGGGTCGGTGGAGCGCCCCTGACGATCGAACTTCGGGGCGTCGGTGCGTTCGCCGACGGCGCCGACATCCATGCGGTCTGGGCTGGGGTCGCGGAAAACCCCGCCTTGCGCCAGCTCGCCCGGCGCTGCGAGATGGCGGCGAGGCGAGCGGGTCTCAACCCCGAGTCCCGGTCCTGGCGCCCGCACGTGACGCTCGCCTATCTGAACCGACCTGAGCCCGCGACCGTCGCGGCGTGGATCCAGGCCAACAATCTCTTGCGTTCGCCGCCGTTCGGCATCGACGCTTTCGGGCTCTATTCCAGCCGGTTGGGCGCCGAAGGCTCGCGCTATCGGCTGCAACGGTCTTATGGCCTTGCCGGTTAGGCGGCCCGGCCCGGTCGAGGATGGTTTCCGGCCTCGACTGGTGTCGTCGCCGTTAACGCTGTCGGGGCCAAAAGCGCGGTGTAAGGTCGCGGATCGGCGCCGCTTGTCGCCTATGTCCAGGCGCCGCGGCGCCCGTTCGAGCGTCATCGTCGACCCTGGCGTGGGCGCGGCGACCGCCATCGGCCAGCGGATTTTCCCACCTATCGTACTGATTAAGACAAGATCGGGCTCCAGCGGTGATGGTCAACTCGACCACACAGGTGGCGTAAACTATTCAGCGGCGGCGCTCTGTATCGCGTGGAAGCTGATCTTGATCAACTCTGTTGCTCTACCGCTCAAACTGGACGAGGTCGGCCGGATGCTACGTAAGAGATTGTTGACTTATCCCGCTACTATACTGGTTCTGGATCGGCCCGTTCCTCTGGCCCAAGGGTCCGCCGGGGCTGGGTGGGCCGGCATCGGGCGGTCGGCGCGAAGGCGTTAACAAGCGTGGCTTAAAAAGCACGGTGGGAAGTTATTTTTCTTTTCATCTTTGTCCGAGATGGTTATCGACAGGCCTTAGTACGGGTGGGGAGACCCCTGAGCATGAGTCGAGGGACAAGAGCCATTTGCGGCTCGCTTGCCATGGTCGTCGCGCTGACTCTCTCCGGGCAGGCGCAAGCGGAAGACTATTGGCAGTGCGTCCCGTTCGCCAGAATGATTTCGGGCATCGAGATTTTCGGCGATGCGTGGACGTGGTGGCAGCAGGCCGCCGGCAAATACGCACAAGGCTTCACGCCAAAAGCCGGCGCCGTGCTGGTCTTCAAGCCCACCGGCGTGATGGACAAGGGGCACGTCGCCGTCGTCAGCCAGGTTCTCACCGACCGGGTCATTCAGGTCACCCAGGCCAACTGGTCGATCATCCAGGGCCACCGCGGCCAGGTCGAACGCGACGTGACCGTCATCGATGTCTCGCCCGCCGGCGATTGGAGCCAAGTCAAGGTCTGGTACGATCCGGTTCGCGACCTCGGCAACACCGTCTATCCGACCTACGGCTTCATTTATCAGACGACGCAGAACGCCGCCGCGTCCGCCGTCCGCACCGTCGCCCAAACCGCGATCAACCAACTGGCCGCCGCCGTTCCGACGCCGGGCGCCAATCCGGCCCAGGCGCTCACCCAGGCCGCCGGCTCTTCGACCGACCGGATCGCCGCCCTGTTGCAGGCCGCCACCGGCTCCGACGGGCGTTAGCCAGCCTTAAGGCGCGCTGCTATCCGGCGCCTTGCCGGCGATGGCGGCGCCCTGATCCTTCAGGTCCTGCCCCGCGGTCTCCATCGCCGTTCCGGTCTTGGACGCGGCATTGTCGATCGCCGGCGCGACGCTGCTGGTCGCCTGGCCCAGCTTGTTGTCCACCACCGCGCCGCCTGCCGAGAATGAGCCCTCGCGGACGGCGAAGACGATCAGGACGACGCCTATGACGGCCGCCAGGACGAAGATGAGGCCCAACGGGCCAAAGCCGCCGCGCCGGCGCGAACGCTCGTCGAGGCGGCCGTGATCATAGGCGCGCTTTATAGCGGCGTCAGAGGTCGCGGGGTCGATCGCGGCCACGGGCTGGGCTGTAGCGGCGCGGTTGCCGAAACTCCAGAAAGCCATGATTTCAGCTCCAAGGACATCGCCGGGAGCCCGGCGATGATCTGCGGCAATCAAACGGGTTGGCCGAGGCCAAGGTTCCAGTCACGATAGCGCCCTGGTCCAACACCGCTGCGCGGGCCGCTTTGGGGAGGGCATTCGATGGACATTCGCTCGTGGGGTCGGCGCTCATCGGGCGAGCGTGTTGCGGCCGCGATCGCGATCGCGGCCCTCGGCCTTGGTCTTCCGGCCTGCTCAAACATGGCGTCCAAGCCGCTGGTCAAGCCGACCGCCTGCGCTGATTTCAACTTCCCGATCTATTTCGAGGAGCACTCGGACGGGCTGAGCACGGGCGCGCTGCAGGTGATCGCCGCCTCGGCGACCCGCGCCGAGGCCTGTCCCGTCGCCAGCTTGGCCATCAGCGGCCTCGGCGATGACACGGGCTTGGCGTCAAGGCGCGCCGCGGCCGTGGCGAGGGCCCTGGCCGCCGACGGCCTGACCTCGCCGGCGCCTGTGGTGCGGCCCAGCCAGCCCAGCCATGGCCTGGCCCTGCTGCGCCACAGCTCGCAGGTCAGCGTCCACTTCGTCACGCCGTAGGCGCGAGAAAAAGCAAGGACGGCTCGTGGGAGCCGCCCTTTTCGAAGTCTGCATCATCGAGAAAAGGTGCGGAGACGGCTGGCTGGCTCTCGCCAGCCTCAAGTCGGGGGGGCGTCGCCGCCTCCGCAACTTAAGAACGGATCACCGACCGGATCGGTTCCCGAAGCTCTCCTAAAAAATTTGGGAGGCG
>DASQSO010000350.1:0-2037 GCA_035642335.1 Caulobacteraceae bacterium | reverse complement strand
AGCGCCCGGGTGATCGTGGCCGGCGCTGGCGCGCTTGGCGCCGCGATCACGCTTGAACTGGCGGAAGCCGGCGCGAGCGTGGTGCTGGCCGATCCCGCGGCAGTGGCTGAGAACGCCTCGGGCGTCGCGGCTGGAATGCTGGCGCCGGCCTTCGAGGCGGTGCTGGACGAGGGCTCCAGGCCGCATTTTCGGCTGCTGCGGGCGGCGCGCGATCTCTGGACCGAGCGCGCAAGGGGCCTCGGCGACATCGGCCTCCGGCGCTCCGGCGCGGTCTGGGTCGACCTTCCAGGCGCCCCGCCGCGGATCGACGAGCACGCGCGCGCCCTGGCGGACCTCGGCGTCGAGGCCCTGCGCCTGCCCGCGGCCTCATTGCAGACTCGCGTACCGGCGCTTGCCGCCGATCTCGGTCCAGGCCTGTTCACGGCCGAGGATTGGCGGCTGGAGCCGCGGCGCGCCCTGGCGGCCTTTCGCGAGGCGACCGCTGGCGTCGGCATCCGTGTCGTGGCGCAATCGGTGCTGGCCTTCGAGCCCGGCGCGGCGCGCCTGACCGGCGGCGAGACCGTGGCCGCCGACCTGCTGGTGCTGGCCACCGGCGCCGGCCGCTCCGACCTGGCGCCCGAACTCGCCATGCTGTCGCCGATCAAGGGTCAGATTCTGTGCTACGCTCGCGCCGCGACCGATGACGCCACCGAGGATAGTTGGCCGGTCATCCGCTGCGACGGCGGCTATCTTGTCCCGGCGCGCGATGGCCTGAGGGTCGGCGCCACCATGGAGCCGGGCCTCGCCGACCGCCAGGTGACGGCCGATGCGGCGGCGGCCCTGCACTGCCTGTCCACCCGGCTGCTTCCGGCCTCGCAAGGCGCGGCGTTCACCGCCCAGGCCGGGGTGCGGGCGGCGACGCCGGACGGCCTGCCGCTGGTCGGGCCGTCGCTAAGCCGGGGCGTCTTCCTGGCCGTGGGCGCGCGGCGCAACGGTTGGCTCCTCGCGCCGCTTGTCGCCCGGATGATGGCGGGGTATCTGGCGGGTCGCGATCCCGGCCCCCACGCGGGCCTTTTGGCGGCGCGCCGGTTCGCCTTAAGCTGAAAGGGGACGGCCTTTGTCGAGTTTCTGGCTGAGCGACGAACAGGAAGCCATCCGCGAGGGGGTGACGCGGGTCTGCAGCCCTTACAAGGACGACTATTGGCTGAAGACGGACGATACCGGTCAGTTCCCGGAGGACTTCGTCCGCGACATGGCGGCTGGCGGCTGGCTCGGGGTGGCCATGCCGGAGAGCGTCGGCGGCGCCGGCCTCGGCCTCACCGAAGCGGCCATCGTCATGCAGACGGTCGCCCAGTCCGGGGCGGGGTTTTCCGGCGCCTCGTCGATCCACCTGAACATTTTCGGGCCCATGCCCCTGGTCAAGTTCGGCACGGACACCCAACGCAAGACCCTTCTGCCGCGGATCATCGCCGGCGAGGACAAGATGTGCTTCGCGGTCACCGAGCCGAACTCGGGCCTCGACACCTCCAGCCTGGAGACCAAGGCCGAACGCACCGACGACGGTTACCTGATCAACGGCCGCAAGATCTGGACCACCGGCGCCCAGCGGGCCAACAAGATCCTGATCATCGCGCGCACCACGCCGAAAGATCAGGTCGCCAAGCCCACCCAAGGCCTCAGCCTCTTCTATACCGACCTCGATCGCGACCACATCGACGCCAAACCGATCCCCAAGATGGGCCGACGGGCGGTGGAGTGTAACACCCTCTTCATCGACAACCTGCCGGTGCCGGCCGAAGACCTGATCGGCGAGGAGGGCCGGGGGTTCGAATACCTGCTGCAGGGCCTGAACCCCGAGCGGGTGCTGTTCGCCGTCGAGGCGGTGGGCCTGGGCCGCGCCGCCATCGCCCGCGCCGCGACCTACGCCAACGAGCGCGTCGTGTTCGGCCGCCCGATCGGCCAGAACCAGGGAATCCAGTTTCCGATCGCCAAAGCCTATGCCGCGATGCGCGCTGCCGAGCTGATGGTGAAGGAAGCGACGCGAAAGTATGAAGCCGG
>DASQSO010000349.1:0-3412 GCA_035642335.1 Caulobacteraceae bacterium | reverse complement strand
CAGCCGCTCGCCGCCATTTCGGTGAGAAAATCGGTCGCCGAGCCCTGGAAGCCCAGCTGCCCGGACAGCGTCAGCCAGCCGCCCGGCGGCGTTCGCGCCGGGGTCAGGACGAGGGGCCGGCCCTCGAGTCCTTCGCGGCCGGCGAGGGCCTTCAAGATGGCTGACTTGCCGCCGCCGGGGCCGCCGACGATCTCGAGGAACCGGCCGTCATCGAGCTGGTCGGCTGCGGCCAACACGCGATCCGATCGGTCCAGGTGGAACCCGGCGATGGTGTCGTCGATCGCGGCCAAGGCCGCGTCGGAGGCGTCGCCGAACCGGCGGCGGGCGATTTTGAGATCGCGCCCGGGTCGGAGTTGAAAGCCACGTTCGGACCGCAACCAATCGACCAGCTCCACCCGGGTGAGCTCGCCGCCATCGGCGTCGTAGCTCAACGCCTTGGCCTGCAGTGCCTCCCAGAGATCGCGGTGGCGGCCGGCATCGGTGTCGGCGAGCACCAGGCGGGTCAGCGACTCGGCCAGGGCGGTGGAGAGCGCCCCGGGGGATTCAAAATCGAAGACGAGGATCTCAAGTCGGCGCAGGAGGCGCCAAAGAGCCTCGTCGGCGCCGTCGCCGCCGGCCGCGGCGATGTGCGCGCGCGCCGCCGCCGCGAAATCACGCATGCCCTTGCTGACGACACGCGCGGCGTCCAGGGCGCGGGCGAGCGCCGCCGCGCTGGAGGTCTTGCGGGCCAACAGCAGCAGCTGTTGATAGTGGCGCTCGATCTTGGCGCTCGTCCGGGCGATGGCGACGGCGAGAGGACCCTCGTGGCCCTCGCCGGCCGAAACGATCTGGGCGATGACCTTGGCGAACACCGGATCGCTGGCGGTGAAGTCGATCGTGCGCTTGGCCTGGACCTCCAGCGCCCTCGCCGCACCGTCGGCGTTCTCGCCGAGGACGATGATGTCGTCCAGGGCGTGGCCTTCGTAGCCCCTTTGGAACTTGACCATGCCGGCCGTGCAGCCCGGCAGGCCGCGGGGCTCGCTCTCGGCGAGCATCGATAGGAGATAATAGGCGCCGATCTTGGCCTCGAGCTGGCCGCCGCCGGGCCCGCCCTCAGCCGGATTGGTGTTGTAGGTCATGCCGCGGCGTCCGACTGGCGCAAGAGGTCGTCTTCCGCGGGAAGGCTATCTGGGCCGCCGGCGAAATTCGACAAGGTGACCCCGACCAACCGGATGCCCTTCGGCGGCGGAAACACGGATCGGACCAGCATCAGAGCCGCCGCCTGAAGCTGCGCCTGGCTCGCCACGGGCCGCGGATAGGACTGACCCCGCGTCGCTTGCTCGAAGTCGGCCCATTTGATCTTCACCGTCACCGTGCGGCCGCGGCGCCCGCTCTTTTCGCACCAGGCCCAGACGTCGTCCACCATGGCCAGGACGCCCGCTTCGATCTGCGCCGGTTCGAGAAGATCCGCCTCGAAGGTCGTCTCGGGGCCCGAGGACTTGCGTTCGCGGCTGGGGTTCACGGCGCGATGGTCCTCGCCGCGGGCTATGCCGAAATACCAGGGGCCCGCCTTGCCGAACCGGGCCTGCAAGTCCAGCAGGGACCAGGTCTTGAGGTCGGCGCCGGTATGGATGCCGAGGTCGGCCATCTTCTTGGCGGTCGCCGGCCCCACCCCGTGGAACTTGGCCACCGGCAGGGTCTCGACAAAGGCCTCGCCCTCGTGGGGCTGGATCGCGAATTGGCCGTTGGGCTTGCGTTGACCCGACGCCAGCTTGGCCAGGAACTTGTTGTAGGAGACGCCGGCGGACGCCGTCAGGCCGGTCTCCGCCAGGATACGGGCGCGGATCGCCTTGGCTGTCTGCCAGGCGGTGTCCAGGGCCGCCCTGTTGGCGGTCACATCGAGATAGGCCTCGTCCAGCGCCAGCGGCTCGATCAGGTCGGTGAACTCGGCAAAGATCGAGTGGATCTGTTGCGACACCGCCCGGTAGACGTCGAACCTTGGCGGCACGAAGATCAACGTCGGGCAGCGGCGCAAGGCCGTCACCGAGGGCAGCGCCGACCGCACGCCGAAGGTGCGCGCCTCGTAGCTGGCGGCCGCCACCACGCCACGGCGGGCGCCGTGGCCGACGGCCACTGGCTTGCCCCGAAGGGCGGGGTCATCGCGCTGTTCGACCGACGCATAGAAGGCGTCCATGTCGACGTGGAGGATCTTGCGGAGACTCGCGGGCATGCGCCGCAGAGCTTAGCATTTCGGGAACAGAGAGAGAGAACCGACAGCGACGCCCTCCCGCCGCAGGCGCACCGTCATCCGTAGGGCGGGTCGAGGACCGCGCCGGGCAGCTTGTCCGCCCTCCCCCAAAACCGGCCGCAGGCGCCGGCGTAACCCACCACGTCGGCGGGCTGCAGCAGCAGCTTTTTGCTGTGGTCGGGATTGGGCGGCAGCAGATCAACGTAGCGGGACCGTTCGTAAGTCCAGAAGTCGGGGGCGTTCGACCGCAGATCATCGACCGAGGGTCCGTCGCCGTGGCGATAGACGTTGGCCACCAGGAACAGTTGGACCAGCCGCGCGCCGAGCGCGCCGTCATCGAGATCCACTCCGCCGGCCTGGGCGCAAAGCACCAGATAGTCGCGAAACGGCTCGAGGCCGGGCTTTTTGCCGGCCATGGCCACGCCGAGCGCGCGGCCCCAGATCCGCAGTTGCCGCTCGAACAGGGCGGCCAGCACCAAGGCATAGGCCTTGGCGCCCTCGTTGGCCGTGTAGTTGTCGACCTGCGCCTTCGCCCGACCGAAGAATTCATCCATCGAGCTGGCCTCGCCGAAGCGCAGCTCGGCGTGGATCGAAAGCGTCTGCAGGCCCGGATAGATCACCCGCTGGAACAGGCGGTCGATGTTGGCCTGGAAGATCCGAGGGAGATTGTCGGGGGCCGCCATGGCGAAGGTCTACAATCCGTAAGTCTCCGCGAGCCGTGTCAGCGCAGCCTCCGGGGTCTGCCGCAGACCAAAATCGGCGGGCCTGAACGCCTCATCGCCGGCGACGGCGCCCAGGAAGGCGCGCATGTCGTCGCGGATATCGTCGGGCAGGTCCACGGCCCCGTCGGCTGGGAGCAGCTGCAGCAGGCGGAAGACGTCGTTGCGGTGCTTCTTCACGTCGCCGCTATCGACCTTCTCGCCGGCGGCCCGGCGCTGGCTGAGGTCGAGATAGGCGCGGGCCTTGAACGGGATGACGGCCGCTTCGTGGAGCAGCGGCAGGCCGCCGATATCGCGCAGGTTGGCTTTCAGCAGCGTGTAGTAATGCTCGTCCAGCAAGATGGCCGACAGGCTGGCCACCGTCTCGTCGATCGGCAGCGGCGTCAGTCGACTCCCCTCCCCCAAGACGAAGCCGTCCGGCGCCCGCGAGAAGAGCTCGATCATGAAGGGGTAGCCGTCCGTGGCC
>DASQSO010000348.1:0-2687 GCA_035642335.1 Caulobacteraceae bacterium | reverse complement strand
AGCGACCGGCTGATCGTAATGCTCATAGTAGGAGTATAGGCCGGTGATCCATTGAATCGGCCCAGGCTTCGTCGACGCCAGGCTCAACTCGTTGCTGAAATACTGCTCGTTCTCGACGAAGCTGGTATGTTCGCCGCCGGGGAAGATGGTGAGGTTGCCAAATCCGGCCGGCCCCTGAAGCTGGTAGGAATTGACGCCGGCGTCGGCGCCGGTTCCCGAGACCTGGAGGTCGTAGTAGAACTGCTGATACCCGCCCAGGTATTGTAGGTCCGCGCCGTCGAAATGGTAGGTCCAGCGCGTCGCAATGGCGATGTCGCGCGTCTGCCTGTTCGAGTCGTGGAACTGCTGGATAAAGTCGCGGATATTGGTGTTCGACGGATTGTTGCCGGGGAATTGCGAGGCGTTCACGGCCGCTGTCGTGACGCTGCCCGGAACGATGGTCTGGCTCCCGGGCGCGTTGCACCCGAGGCCCCCGCCTTGACCGGGAAGGCCGCAGAGTCCGTAGAAACCGCTTGGCGACACGAGGCCATTGGCGAACTCGTAGCGGCCGATCGTACCGACCGTCGAAGCGGTGTGGAATGAGGTGTCGTAGTTGCCGGCTGAGAACTGCGCCCAGCCATCAAGGTGCGGCCCGAAGTTGCCGTCTAACTGGGCTTCGAAATAGGACTGGTTGCCGTTGTTGCCCTGGGCCAGGACCCCGCCTTCGCGCGAGCCGTCCAGGTTGTTGAAAAAACCACCGTCCTGTTTGGAATAGTTGCCGCCGACGCGGAAGCGCAGCCAGTCGGTGATCGGTCCGGAAACCACCGCCTCGCCGTAATATTCGCCGTAATTTTCGAACCCGACGCGTCCCTCGGCATAGTAGGAATGGGTAGGCCTCGCCGAAATGTAGTTCAGCGTGCCGCCGTCGGCGTTCGAACCGTGCAGGGTGTTCTGCGGTCCGCGGTCGACTTCGATCTGGTCGACGAACAACGTGTCGTGCTGCTCGGCGATCGAGGCGTTGGCGCCGTAATAGATGCCGTTGTAGTAGGTCGCCACGCCCGACTCGGTGGCGAGGTTGACTGTGTTGCGCCCGATGCCGCGGATATAGGTGCGGTCGTTCGAGGCATAATAGGACAGGCCCGGCGTGAAATCGCTGAGCTGCTGCGTGGTCGCGATGCCCAGCACCTGGCGTTGTTTCGCGGTGAAGGCCGACACGGCGACGGGAACGTGTTCTATCGCCTGATTGCGCCGCTGAGCGGTGACGACGACTTCGCCGGAAGCCGCCGCCGGCGGTGCGGCCTGGGCCAAGGCCTGCGGTGTCCAAAATCCACTGACGATAATCAAGGTTGCGGCTGATGCGCCGCGCAATAGTGCACGCTTCATTCTGATATACCTCCCCGCCGGCGCCGCACCCGCACTTATGGCGGGATTTTGACCCAGACCGTCATATGTGACGGTAGGGAAACTGGGTTGGCAATGCCTTATGGGCGGACGGCTATCACGGCCGCGTGAGAGATCGGCGTTCTCTCAAACAGGTGTGGCCGAACTGCATCAGTGGCCGGTCGGGCGATCGATTTGCCGCGCTCGCGCTTTCAAGATCTAACATCTATTTGATTATAATATCATTTTCTGAGGAACTTCACCCATGAAGACCGCATCGCTGGGATCCCTCGGCCCGACCAGCCGCCTGACTCTTGGCGGCGGCGGCATCGGCCAGGTCTGGGGCGAGACCAGCCGCGAGGAATCGGCGGCCACCTTGCGGGCCGCGATCGATGGCGGCATCGACCTGATCGACACCGCGCCCATGTACGGAAGTTGCGAATCTATCATCGGTGAAACCTTTCAAGGCGCGCTCCCGGCCGGGGTGAAGGTCACCAGCAAGTGCGCCCTGGGCTCGCCGCCGCCGGGCCAGGTCGCGGCAAGGCTGGAGGCGGCGCTGGACGCCACGCTCGCCGCCATGCGGCTGCGGCGGATCGACCTCTATTTCCTGCATTCCAGCATCGCACCGGACACTTACGCCTATGCCCATGGCGACGCTCGCCGCGACGAGTTCTCCACCCGCTGGTCGCTCTATGTCGATGAAGTGGTCCCGACGTTCGAGCGGCTGAAGGCCCGGGGCCGCATCGGCGCCTGGGGCGTGACCGGCATCGGCGTGCCGACCAGCATCAAGGCCGCCTTCGCTCATGATCCCGCGCCGGACGTGGCCCAGGTGATCGCCAACCTGATGGATTCCGCAGGCGGCATCCGCCGTTTCGCCGAGCCGGCCGAACCGCGCGCCGTCCTGGCCGCGGCCAAGGCGACAGGCATCGGCGTCATGGGCATCCGCGCGGTCCAGGCTGGCGCCCTGACCGCCCGGATCGACAGGTCGCTGTCGCCGAACCATCCGGACGCAAAGGACTATGAGCGCGCGGCGCCGTTCCGCGAGCTCTGCGCCCGCTGGGGCGAGGACCCGGCCGTGGTCGCCCACCGCTACGCGCTGTCGATGCCGGGCGTCGACACCCTGGTGCTTGGGGTGAAGAACCGCATCGAGCTGGAGCAGGCGCTCGACGCCGAGGCCGCCGGCCCGCTGGGCGCGGAGGAGATGGCCGAGATCGACCGGCTGGGGCTGGCACTCGATGGCAGCGAAGAGCGCGTTCGCGCAGGGCCACCGAACGCCTAGCCTCGACATATTATTCATATATTTCAATCGTTAATTGGCGAAATAGCCC
>DASQSO010000347.1:0-4820 GCA_035642335.1 Caulobacteraceae bacterium | reverse complement strand
ATCAGGCCGAGGACGACGTTCAGCACCATCATGCGCAGTTCGTCCAGGCCGAGCCTGAGATAGCCGCGGGCGGACTCTTCGGGCCTCAAGATCGCGCGATAGACGGCGCAGGTGAAGATCGCCTGGAAGGCCACCAGGAGCGGCAGGCCGGCCAGTATAAAGGGCGCCATCTTCCGCGCCGCCGGCCAGAAAGCAACCGGGTCGGCCCCGGCGCGCTGCAGATCGGCGAGCAGGGCCTGCGACTGGGCTCCGAGTGTCAGATCGGCGACGGCGCCGATCAGGTAGGAATAGATCAGTGAACAGAAGGCCCAGGCCGCCACCGCGCGCGGCCGCTCGCGGGTCAGGCGAAACCCCTCGAACGCCGCATCGGAAGGCGAAAACCTACTCATGGCCCCTGTCTAACAACGGCCTGACTCCCACGTCCACGCGAAAGCTCCACCGGAGGCCGGTTTAACGAGACTCAGGCCAAGGTCACGGCGAGGTCGGGGGCCGCAGATCGCGGAAGGCGCGCGCCCAGGGCGCCGCCCAGATGGCGGCGATCGCCGCGTGCGCCACTTCCGCGCGCGGAGGCCGCGGCGTAGAACCCCGCCCATGGATAGCGATCCCATTCATGTGATCGGCGGGGGCCTGGCCGGCTCGGAGGCCGCCTGGCAGGCGGCCGAGGCCGGCGCCAGCGTGGTTCTGCACGAGATGCGCCCCGTGCGCGGCACCGATGCCCATCAAGGCCAGGACCTGGCCGAGCTGGTCTGTTCCAACTCCTTCCGCTCCGACGACTGGGAATATAACGCGGTCGGCCTGCTGCACGCCGAGATGCGCCGCGCCGGCTCGCTGATCATGGCCTGCGGCGACGCGCACCAGACCCCCGCCGGCGGCGCCCTGGCGGTCGACCGCGAAGGCTTCGCCAGGGCGGTGACCGCGCGACTGGAGGCCCATCCCCAGGTGCGGATCGAGCGGGAAGAGATCACCGCGCCCGACCCGGCCTGGGAAAGCGTCATCGTCGCCACGGGTCCCCTCACCTCGCCGGCCTTGACCCAGACCATCCTCGGCCTGACCGGCGAGGACCAGCTGGCCTTCTTCGACGCCATCGCCCCCATCGTCCACGCCGAGACCATCGACATGGAGGTGGCTTGGCGCCAGTCGCGCTACGACAAGGAAGGTCCGGGCGGCGATGCGGCCGCCTACATCAACTGCCCGCTGAGGCGCGACCAGTACGAGGCCTTCATCGACGCCCTGCTGGCCGGTCCGAAGTCCGAGTTCAAGGACTGGGAGGATGTTCCCTATTTCGAAGGCTGCCTGCCCATCGAGGTGATGGCCGAGCGCGGCCGCGAAACCCTGCGCCACGGGCCGATGAAGCCGGTCGGCCTGACCGACGCCCACAGGCCGGGCGAGAAGCCCTGGGCGGTGGTGCAGCTGCGCCAGGACAACGCGCTGGGGACGCTGTGGAACATGGTCGGCTTCCAGACCAAGCTCAAACATGGCGCCCAGACCGAGGTCTTCCGCGGCATACCGGGCCTGGAGCGGGCGGTATTCGCGCGGCTGGGCGGGCTGCACCGCAACACCTTCATCAACAGCCCGCGGCTGCTGGACGGCCGGCTGCGACTGAAGGCCGATCCGCGCCTGCGCTTCGCCGGCCAGATCACCGGCGTCGAGGGCTATGTGGAAAGCGCCGCCATCGGCCTGATCGCCGGGCGGCTGGCCGCCGCCGAGCGGTTGGGTCTGCCGCTGGAGCCGCCGCCGCCGACCACGGCGCTGGGCGCCCTGGTCGGGCACATCACGGGCGGCCATCTGGCCGGCGGCTCATTCCAGCCGATGAACGTCAACTATGGCCTTCTGCCGCCACTGGAGATGCCGGATGCCGCGCCGCGTCCGAAAGGCCGCGGCGAACGCGGCCGGGCGCGCAAGAGAGCCCTGTCGGTGCGGGCCCTCGGCGACATCGACGCCTGGCTGGGCCCTGCCGTCCGCGCCGCCGCCGAGTAGGGCTACAACCGCCCGGTCAGGATGGCGGCGGTCAGGCGCAGCCGCTTTTCCAGCTCCGAGGGGCTGCGACCGGCCGCATAGGCGCTGGCCAGGGTCGCATAGGCGAGCGCCGGAAAGGCCGCGACCGGCAACCCGCGGGCCTTGCTGCGCGCCTCCACAAGCGCCGCCCGCACCCGCGATCGCACCGAGGCATCGTCCCAGCTTTGCGGCAGGCGATCGACGCCGGTCCGTCGCAGCCGCGCCAGGCCGGCGAGGCCCCAGGCTCGCGCGGCGGGCAAGGTCGCGGCCGGTTCCACCGCGGCGTCCAGCGCGGTGGCGGCCAGCCCCATCAGCGCCCCGGCGGTCGCATCGAGGTATCGACACGCCACCGCCTCGTCGGCCAGTCTCGGCGCGACGATGGCCGCGATGCGGGCTTCGACCATGGCTTCGAACGGCGCCTGCATAAGCGCCCGCCGCCGGATCGCCTCGGCCAGCGCCTCGACCACCGGATGGCGACGGGGCTTGGCGCCGGCGAACACCTCGTCCAGCGCCTCGCGCCACCAGGTCAGGCGAATCTCCTGCACCAGCGGCTCATGGGCCGCCTCCGCAGCCCGCGCCAGCTCGTGGTTGAAGGCGTAGAGCGCGATCAGGTCCGCCCGTGCGTCGGCATCCGCGACGAACCGGCTGGCCGCCCAGCGATCGGGATCGACCCGCCCGATCGCCCTGTCGAGATCGTCCGCGGCGATTGCGCGCCTAGCCGATCAGGGTCTGGTGCATGGTCATGGCGACCAGCATCGGCACCGAAAGCAGGGTGTTGATGCGCGAGGCCATGCCGGCGATCCGCGCCGCCGTCGCCTTGGCGGCGTCATCGGCGGGGACAAGGCCAAGCACCTTCTTCTGGTTCGGCCAGATGAAGGCCCAGACGTTGATGAACATGATGGTGCCCAGCCACATGCCGACGCCGATCAGGATGTGGCCGGCATTGGAGAAGCCTTCCGAGGCGCCCAGCGTATAGGCGCCGACGATATAGCCGCGCGTGCCGGCCAGGATCACGCCCATCAGCCAGGTGAACAGCGCCGCCCAGCGGAACCAGAACAGGGCCTCGGGCGCGATGTACTTGGAAACGCCGGGTTTCAGCTCGGCTGGGATCTGCGGCATCATCCGCGTCTGGACGAAGTTGAAATACCACAAGAGCCCGATCCACATGATCCCGAAGAGCACGTGCAGCCAGCGGAAGATCGCCGTCCAGAAGGTCTGGTCGGCCACGCCGCCATAGGCGCTGAAATAGGCCGCGATGAAAATCAACGCCAGAATGAAGCTGACGATCATCGTATTGCGCAGATTTGCGAGCAGACCCGCCATGACAAAGCCCCTTGTTTCCTCTCGGGCGTTAAAACCCGCTTGAGACACAGGTATCAGCGTCATTAACCGCCCGGCAAGCCGGAAAGGTCCTGGCCGGAGATGTTAGGCGCCCCTACGGCCTCGCATTCACCGGTCTTATCGGCTGGGCTTCCTCGTCGCTGCGGTTGACGCCCCAGAGCAGGATCACCGGCAGGGCGACGTAGATCGACGAATAGGTCCCGACGACGATGCCGAACACCATGGCGAACACCACCGGGAATATGGTCGGACCCCCTAGGAACAGCATGCCGCTCAGCGCCAGGAGCGCCGTCGAGCCGGTGATCAGGGTGCGCGACAACCGCTCGTTTTCCGACAGGTTGATGATGTCGGCCAGCGGCATGGAGCGGTGCTTGCGCAGGTTCTCCCGCAACCGGTCGAAGGAGATGACCTTCTCGTTCATCGAATAGCCGATGACGGTGAGCAACGCTGCGATCGAGGGCATGTTGAACTCGATATGGAACAGCGACAGCGCCCCCATGGTCAGGATGATGTCGTGGATCAGGGCGATCACCGCGCCGAGGCCGAACTGAAGCTGGAAGCGGAACCAGATGTAGACCAGCATCAGACTGATCGCGACGCCGAGCGCCAAAAGGCCCGAGCGGAACAGCTCGCCGGAGACCTTGGCCCCCAGCACGTCCTCGCCGGTGATCTGGGTGCCGGGGAACTGGGCCTTGATCGCCGTCTCGACCTTGGCGACGGCGTCGGCCGGGTTGACGCCGGCGGCCGGCTCGAAGCGCAGCGCCGCGGCGCTGGGGCCGCCAAAGCCCTGCACCTCGGGATCCTTGGTTCCCATCTTGGCCAGAGCGGTGCGCAGCTGGGCCAGCGGCGCCGGTCCCGGCGTCTGGATCTCGATCTGGGTCCCGCCGCGGAAGTCGGTGCCGAAGTTCAGGCCGTTGAAGAAGAAGGAGCCGCAGGACAGCAGCACCAAGAGCGCCGAGATCGCGGCGGCATAGGGCGCGAAGCTGACGAACCGGAAATGGGTCTCGCGGGGCAGCAGGCGGATCAGGGGCCAATGCATGGTCATCTCCCCCTTAAATCGGCAGCCGCTTGGATCGGCTGGTGCGATACCAGAGCACGACCAGTAGACGCGTGATGAAAAGGGCGGTGAACACCGAGGTCATGACCCCGATGGAGAGGGTCCAGGCGAAGCCGCGCACGGGCCCGGCGCCGAACTCGAACAGGATCAGGGCGGCGATCAAGGTGGTGATGTTGGCGTCCAGGATCGAGACCCGGGCGCGCAGGAAGCCGGTGTCGATGGCCAGGGCCGGTTTTCGCCCCGCCCGCTCCTCGTCGCGGATTCGCTCGTAGATCAGGACGTTGGCGTCGACGGCCATGGCGATGGTCAGGAGCAGGCCGGCGATGCCCGGCAAGGTCAGGGCCGCGCCACCAACGGTCATGAAGGCCACCACCATCATCATTTTGACGATCAGGCCGACCACGGCGACGCCGCCAAACACCCCGCC